>JAQCFG010000104.1 GCA_027618255.1 Cyanobacteriota bacterium | reverse complement strand
ACATGAAATGGCTGAACACATAGCAAGAATTCAAAATGAATCATTTGCTCCATTACAAGAACACCATGCTCAAAAGGCGATAACAAGCTGGAACACTGCAATGTCAGGAACAAGACCAGAACTAGTAATCACAGTAACAGCCCCTGAAACTAATCACAGTGCTCTACTCAATTTCAGAAACCAAACAGAAGCTATTAGTCAAAACAATATCAACACGGTAATGTCAGAAATTAATAGCAACATTGGTACAGACAATCCTAATTTCGCAGCATTAAAAGACAAGCTAAATAATTTAAACTCAAGTATCTCTTCAGATCGAGCAATTTCAACTGTCATTCAGAATAACCCACAAATTCTCAATCAGCTCAATTCTACTAATACTGCTGACCATTATTTAGCATTGATTAGTCTTGAAGAAGCAATGACAGCTGCAACAACTCCACACAATACAATCTTTATGGATACTAGTAGAGCAATGATCTATAGAACAATAGGCGCAAGTTCCAACCTTAATCTAGCAGCCATGACTAGCACTCATGTAATAGAAAACTATTCAGCCATCGTTAACCTTGATGGGCTTGAGACCTTTGTAGAACAAACAAAAAATTCAATAGGAGTTTTAAAAAATCCTCAAAGAATTACTTTCAATACAATCCTCAATGATCCAAGTAATGCAAGCATATTAACTAATCTCCAGTCTGACA
The DNA here is from genome assembly GCA_027618255.1 of Cyanobacteriota bacterium. Taxonomy (NCBI): domain Bacteria; kingdom Bacillati; phylum Cyanobacteriota; species Cyanobacteriota bacterium. The sequence continues at coordinate 1,914 of JAQCFG010000104.1, read as the reverse complement.
ATCAAGCTAAAAAACAACTTGGCGCTTTTCAGCTTTATCAAGCAATAGAAAGCCATACAGATAAAGTTAAATTACATAATTATTTAGAAAAGAATATCGCACCACCACGTGGTGAAAAGGTAAGGAGAACCGATGGTAGATATACAATCAATTGGAATCCAACTGAACTTGCCACCGTGAATACGATTTCTATAAAGGATTTACTAGATAAAACAGCAGAGGCTTCAAGGATTGTTGCAAAATTAGATAAATTCACAAAGGAAGTCGACGCCGAGCTTACGCAAACACTAGGCCCAGACTTAGCAAGAGTAATAAACAAACTTACCATTGAAGAAAATCAGCCAACAGAAAATGTAGCAAGAATCAATTCACTAGAAACTAGCATCAATAATGTTAGAGAATCTACTAAACCAAGTAACCCCACTGCATCACAAACTAGTTTCAGCAAATTCTTAGACAACCTATTGAATGCGATTTTTGAAGCAATCAAAGGTAAGTATGCAGCCAAAGCTTAATTATGATAGAAGATATTAAAATAGAATTTGAACACAAAGCTCAAGACTTCATTATCGATGAAGATGCTATAGAGCAAAGTCTCAAATCAATGGAACTTAATCATGACAAAGAACTAAAACAAGCAGCTCAAGCATTCGAAACTTATAATCCTCTATTTAATGCTTATAGAGCTCTAAATTAGTTATTCAAACTTAGTTCTTAGACTAGCAATAGCATCATCAATTTTAGCTTCAAATTTTTCAAGTTTAGCTAACGCCTTTTCATTCTTAGACTCATCAAACTGTTTTGTTAATTTAGCTATTTCTGTTTTAACTTCAGTTCCAGCTTTATTAATCAACTCTATTGCAGTGGCTTTATCCACACCGTCAGCTTTAACCAATTTCAAATAAGAAACTTCAGCATCAAAAATTTTGCTCATGACACCAAGTTCTTTATCCAAATCAGCTAATTCTTTTTCATATTGAGCAGTTGTTTTTTCATGCTCTTGCCATTTTGCTGCAGCTTCTCTAGTTTCAGCCGGTGTATCACTCCATAAAGATGCTATTCCACCTGTTGTTGCTGCTCCTATTGCTTCTGCTCCAAAATCTCTCCTTGTAAGTTGATCTACAGTTGCTGATCTTAAGCCATCAAATCTTCTTGCCTTATCACCACCTGCTAAATCCGTCTGTGTCATTATGTTCTCCTTTGTTTCCTTCCGTCGATCGAATCAATACATATCAACACATCCAAATAAGAGAAATCAACCCTCTATCAAAAATTTATGAGAATTTGGATAAATTACAGCATTCTAATCAAGTACTACTGATTAATCTTGCTAAAATAACACACATGGCGCAAACAACAAAGACTACAGACAATAAATCTAACGAAATAACGAAAGACAAAAGCAATCCACTTTTTGCTGATCTTGGAGTACTCGGTCACATGGAGCTGCTTGATGTCATGGGTGATGATTTATCAATCGTCAACGCTGCAAGAGTTAGTTACCATTCTGAGTCCGATGAGTTTCAGCCGCGAGACAAAAAACTAATCAAGTTTTTAGCCAAGCACAAACACTGGACGCCGTTTGAACAAAACTCAATCAAGTTTAGAGTTAAGTGCCCTATCTATATTGCTCGTCAGTGGATGAAGCATAGATGTTGGGTCTTTAATGAGATCTCTGCTCGTTACACAGTTTTTGACAACACCGTTTATCAGCCAGCTGAGTTTCGCGAGCAAGCAGAAATAAACAAACAAGCAAGTGTTGAAGCTCAAAATCTCAATCAAGACCTAGCTGCCGAAATCTACCAAGACGCTTACAGCAAAGCTGTTGAGTCTTACAACAAATTACTAGAGATTGGCGTTTGCCGCGAGCAAGCACGCGGGATCCTTCCTGTCGGTTCGCACACAGAATTTATT
>JAQCFG010000103.1 GCA_027618255.1 Cyanobacteriota bacterium | reverse complement strand
CATCATACAGAGATGAATTAATACCTAAGGAAGACGCTGAAAACTATTATTACTCAGACTTTAACGAAAAATATTCACTCAAGCTTGATGCATTAAAACGCATAAATAACCTTAAAACAGGCGAGGTGGAATCAACAGCAGTCACTAGGAGTGTTACAGAGACAAGAAGTTCTCAAACTGTGGACACTAGTTATTCTTTAGAACATTTCCCATTCAAAATCGGAAAAAACGAAGACCAATGGGGAGCAAAGTTTGCTCAGTTATCCCAAGATATAGAAGAACATTTAAAAGAAGTTAAAACAGAAATAGAAAGAAGCAAAGTAAAACAACAACTAGAAAACTATATGACCATGCTCAACGCCTTCCAGCCAGGTAGCAGTTCAGCGGAAGCGACACAAGTATTTATTAGTTTTTATCAACGCATGTTAGGCTCGATCTAATTCAAGTCTCAACAAAATCTGCTTGATTAACCTAGCCTTAACCTAGTTACGCTACATCTTTAATGTGGAGCTAAATCCCTACGAATCAGACCTTTTGGTCTTACACAAAGAACTGAAAAGACAAGAAGAAGAGTTTCTTCAGTCTTTGGTAATTAGTTACGATGAAGGTGTTCAAACTAAAAGTATTGAAACACTAAAAGAATTACAAAGCAGTCAAGAAGTTATAGAGCTTTATCAAAAAAAATCCTCATCATACAGAGATGAATTAATACCTAAGGAAGACGCTGAAAACTATTATTACTCAGACTTTAACGAAATATATTCACTCAAGCTTGATGCATTAAAACGCATGAATGCTATTAAGACAGAGGCTTTTGATTCACTAGAAACTAGAGGGTTAGCTTATGCTGGAATTGCCATGAATGACATCTTCGAGCAAACTCAAGAATTAATTGATCAACTGCAAGATCGAGGTATGGATCCGTTTGAATTAACAGAAATGATGTTGCGTATACAGAAAGACCTTGAAGAATGGATGATAAAAGCAAAAGCAGAAATAGAAAAAAGTAAAATAAAAAAAATACTGGGCGATTACATGAGTATGCTCAAAGCCTTTGAGCCAGGTAGTAGTTCTGCAGAAGCCACCGAAGTATTTATTAGCTTCTATAAACGCATGCTAAGCTACCTCTAACTCAATAGAAACCGGACAATGATCTGAACCCAAGACACCAGCATGAATCTGCGCTGCTTTGAGCCTGGGCAAAAGTGCCTCGCTGACAAAAAAATAATCTATTCTCCAACCGATATTGCGCTCGCGAGCAGCAGTCCTAAAACTCCACCAGCTATAGTTCTCGGCGACATCCGGATTCAAGTACCTAAAACTATCGGTAAAACCCAGTGCCTCAAGACGATCAAGATAGATTCTTTCTATTGGCATAAACCCAGATATATTGCTATTCTCTTTGGGCCGAGCCAAATCAATAGCTTGATGAGCAGTGTTGTAATCACCAGTGATAATAATATTGGGCTGAGTTTGTTTTAGCTCTTGAATATACAGTAAAAAACTCTCATAAAAATCTAATTTGAATTTAAGCCGCTCTGTACTTGCACCACCATTAGGGAAATAAATATTAAACAGTGTATAATTATCTTTGCCGAGTTTATGCGTACTTTCTATAACTCTTCCCTCAGCATTAAAAGCCTCGATTTGTTCTTTGAGCTTAGTTTCACTGAGTCTTGTGGCTCCAGTCAATCTATCAAGTAAATCCACTGTACTTAGCTCAGTATATAGATTCTGCGGACTCAGGATTTCATTAACTCCTTTAAAAGTGAGACTAGTTTCTTTTTTGCCTTGATCCAGTGATTCAATTTCAACAGGGCTTTCTTTAAAACGCTCAAACTCAAAACCAAAATTAAATTCTAGTGCTTGTTCTTTTGCAAAGCTAGCCACACTACTATAGCCCTTGCGCACTGCACTGTTGTATTGAATGAATGGATAGTTCTCTATTTCAGTTAGCTCAGACTCAAGCTGATCTCTATGAGCTTTGGTTTCTTGCAAGCAGACTATATCAAAATCGCTATTTTTAAGCCAATCAAGAAAGCCCTTCTTGGCGACGGCACGAATGCCATTGACATTCCAAGAACATAATCTAATAGTTTTATGCATTTGCCAAAGCTAGTTTAACTTCCGCAACCAATGCTTCACTAACATCCTTGGTCTTAGCGCTGCCACCAAGATCAGCCGTTAGAATACCTCGAGCAAGAACTGCTTCAACAGCTGTCTCTATAATTTCTGCTTCTTTTGACATCTCAAAACTAAGTCTCAGCATCATAGCAGCTGATAATACCATTGCAATCGGGTTAGCAAGTCCTTTGCCAGCAATATCAGGAGCAGAGCCATGTACCGGCTCATAGAGTCCAGGCAATGTCCCGTCACCAGTAGCAGCGCTTGGTAATAAACCAATACTTCCCGTCAACATAGCTGACTCATCAGAAAGAATATCTCCAAATAAATTACCAGTAACAATTACATCAAATTGCTTAGGATCTTTAATTAATTGCATCGCGGCGTTGTCAACATACATATGACTAAGCTCAACATCAGGGTAATCCTTAGATACTTCAATCACGGCATCTCGCCAAAGTTGCGAGACGTTGAGCACGTTTGACTTATCGACAGAACAAAGTCTTTTGCTACGCTTGCGAGCCAGACAGAAAGCCACGTGAGCGATTCTAGTAACTTCTGACTTTTCGTAAACCATCGTGTTAAGAGCGCGATTACCATCATTAGAACTAGGTTGCCCGAAATAAATACCACCAGTAAGTTCACGAACAACAACTAAGTCAGTTCCTCTAACAATCTCAGTTTTGAGGCTAGATAAATGAGCCAACGAATCAAAGACCTTGGCTGGTCTAATATTAGCAAAGGTTTGCAATTCTTTACGCAAAGCAAGTAAGCCAGTCTCAGGTCTCTTATCGCGCGGTAAGTTGTCATACTGAGGTCCACCAATTGCAGCCATTAATACAGCGTCAACTTCTTTGAGCTTTGCTTTGGTTTCATCAGGAAATGGACTGCCAGTTTTGTCGATAGCAACACCACCCA
>JAQCFG010000102.1 GCA_027618255.1 Cyanobacteriota bacterium | reverse complement strand
TCAGTTACCATGCGGAGCGAAGCGGAGTTGGTAACTGACTTTATGAGCTGGGCATCTAGCCCAACTTAACATGAGTTCCTAATATTTTGGAGTAAATCTAGCTAAAAAGTTGGGCTGGATGACAAGCTCCTAGGATACTTTTGCATTTCAAGTTTGGTGAAACAAGACTGACATCAACATCACTCCATTCATTGGCTGTTCCTTTTGCATATGAACCATAGAGTAGAAGCTCATCTACCTCATAATGATCCTTAATCCGATTATATAATTCAGTAAGGAGTTTTTCTAATTCTAGTTTATTTTTTTCTAGCCATTTAAGTGAGTTTAAGTAAATTATGTATTTTTGATGGTATCTTGTTATGTTCTGAAATCAGACCCTTTAACAATTTTCAAGTGCATTATGGCATTTTTCAACAGAAGCTAAATACTGACCAGCCTTAAAGTTAATGTCAGCAGTTTTGAGATCGTATTTGGCTATCTTGAGCCAGTTCTGTGTGATTTTTTTCAATTGTTTACTGGGACTCTCTCGGTGATTAATATAATTATAGCAAGAGAGCTTGTGCTAATATTAACCTAATGGACGACAAACTCAAGGAAAAATGTGCTGTTTTTGGTGTATATGGGGAAGACCTTGATGTTAGTAGGCTGACGTTTTACGGATTATTTGCCCTTCAACATAGGGGGCAAGAAGCCTCTGGAATAGCTACTACTGATGGCAAAGAAATTTATTATCATAAAGACGTTGGTCTTGTGACTCACGTTTATTCAGAAGAAGATATTAAAAAACTCAAAGGGCATATTGCTGTTGGACACAATCTTTATTCTACAACCAAGGTCGCTGATTGCGAGCATGCTCAGCCGGTGATTCGCCGGAACCGCCGTAAGAGAACTGAGATCAATTTTGCACTTGTTCATAATGGCAATATTCCGTCTCTTGTTGCGCTTCAGGAATTTCTTGATGACAAGGGAATTGAGTTTGCTCATTTGAATGATTCAGAATTAATGGCGACTGCAATTAATTACTATGTTAATAATGGTTTGTCTTTAGCTGATGCTGTTGCTGCAGCTTACCCTCTTTTTACAGGTGTCTTTTCGATCTTAGTTATGGATAAGGAGAATTTGGTTGCGATTCGTGATCGTTGCGGGGTGAGACCTTTATCATTTGGAACGATAGGCGACAATGGTTATGTCATTTCTTCTGAGACTTGTGCCTTTCAAACCAGTGGCGCTGAAATGCTTAGAGAGATTGAGCCTGGTGAGATGGTTGTAATTAATAAAGATGGTGTTCGTTCACAACAACTTGCAGATTCTGATCTCAAAATGGATATTTTTGAGTTTGTTTACTTCTCACGTCCAGACAGTATTTTGCTTGGTAAGTCTGTTTATGAAGTCAGAAAAAATAGTGGTAAGATTTTAGCCAGAGAATTCCCCCTTGACGTTGATATGGTTGTAGCTGTGCCTGATACTGCGACTCCTGCGGCAATTGGTTATTCACAAGCATTGGGCATTCCAGTTGAATGGGCTTTGGTCAAAAACAGATATATTCACCGCACTTTTATTCAACCAGATCAGCACACTAGAGACATGGGCGTGAGAATGAAACTCAATCCTCTTAATGCAATTATCAAAGGCAAAAGGATTGCTTTGATCGATGACTCGATTGTGCGTGGAACTACGTCTAAACAAATCATCAAAACTTTGTTTGAAGCTGGTGCAACTGAGGTTCATTTCTTGGTTAGCTCACCACCCGTGAAGTATCCGGATTTTTATGGCATTGATACTCCAAAGCAAGATAAATTAATTGCTGCCACTAAGTCAGTCAAAGAGATTGAGGAATACCTAGGAGCGACTTCTCTATATTATTTATCCATAGAGGGTTTGCTTGAATCGACAGAGCTTGCTCCGAGCAACTTTAGTACTTCTTGTTTTACTGGAGACTATCCTGTTGATTTATTAGGGAGAGCCGAAGAAGTCAGGGTCGTATCCTGACATTGGACATTTTGATTAAATTTCTTATTTCAGCCTTGAAGCTTTGATCACGGTCTAGTAGTTCTTTAAAACGTTGTATGTTTTTTGCAACAGCAGCCTCTGATTTATTGATGAGTTTGCCAATCTCTTTATTGGTGATATCGGTATACTCTTTTAATAGGTAGGCTGTGATTTTAAAGCGATGATCGTTTTTTTGAACTCGTGAATTGATGACTTCTAATAAAGATGCATGATTGCATATTGCCTTTAATTCCTTGACTCCCTTAATCGATTTCCCTTCAAGCTGATCGAAATCTATATACTGATCACAGATTGATTTTATGAAGCTATCATCAGCTAAGAAAATTTGTGCCTTGGCTTCTTTCTCAGGATTCCAGCTGGAGTTTATATTCTTTTGGTGAAATTTGATAAACTGATCAATTTGCTTAGCCCCACTGCCAAACTGATTTAAAGTCCAAGAGTAGTCTATGAAATCATATCGTAGCTCAGCTTTGATATATGATTGATAGCTAGACCATTGATATTCTTCTGGCTTATCCTTGATTTTGGCTGCCACTGGATTGTTGTGAATATAGTTAATTAGTGTTTTGGAATATTGGTCAGAGTCTACAATTTTTCTTTTGTATCTGCCCTTGAATACGTGCCCATCTTTTTCAGGATATTTGGCGAGAAAAAATATCGCATATGACTGATTGATGAATTTCATTGTTTTGGCAATATTGGCATGTGGCGTGCACAGATATAAATGATAATGATTTCTCATTAAGCAAAATGCATAAATCCTAATGCCGTATTTGATAACAGCCTTTCTGCACAAGTGTATGAAGACTCTATGGTCCTCGTCGTCATAAAAAAGTGGCTGTCTATTAATGCCTCGTGAAAAGACGTGATAAAAAGCGTTGGGAAATTCTATGCTTAAATCTCTGGTCATGGTTTCTCCTTAATGTGGAGAAAATGCTAGCATTGTGAAATTGCGCAACTGTGTATTACACTATATTTGTCCAATGTCAGGATACGACCCTGATCCTCGACCCTAAGAACAAGCGCCAGCAGCTTTAAGTCCAACCCAGCTACTACCATCATAGAAACAGAATTCTTTGCTGTCAGAATCAATATAGATATCACCAAGAGTTGGTGTACTTGGTGCTGATGATCTTGGTTCTATTTTCATAACGTCAGAAATATGCAGTCTACGAGTCGGATCAGCAATACCTATACCAATATTACCAGTATCGTCAATTGTAAACACATCACCAGTTCCCAGGCTTGGCGTAGCAGTGCCCGAGTAACTAATTTTAAATTTGTCATCATCACTATTGTCAACACCCATTGCATAGCCATTAGCAC
>JAQCFG010000101.1 GCA_027618255.1 Cyanobacteriota bacterium | reverse complement strand
GTGGATTTAAGATAGTTTGGTTCTAGAGCATTCATAGCCCATGGTAATTCAGGTAAAGTGTGTGTCATTAATATTTCTCCTTTGGTTAATTCCAGACCTTAATTCTAACAAATTAGCTAAAAATACCGGACAATAGGACATAAAAGCTTATTTTTGATTAAAATAATTGATTTTTGAGTCGCGGGCTGATACGATAATACACGTTATGAACAATAGAATAATAAGATTTATTGATGATGGTGAGCGTACTCCAAAGAAGCCGTATATTGAAGTTGAGACAGGGGCTGATCTATCTGGTGTTTCTTTTGCTGATATGCGCGGGGACAAATTGGCTGATGCCATGCCTGCTCCTGATAATGATGCGTTAGCAAGAGCGCTGGCTAGGCAAGAAGAAAATACTAATGTTGATCATTTAATTATAAAAATTATTAATGGTATACCTTTAGCTGATGTGGACAATATCAAAATTGCTCTTGAAAATCCCAAGCTGATTTTGGATACGTATAAAGAACAAGATCCAGATTCGATTGAGAATTTAGCTTATTGTGTTAAAGCTTTAGCAGAAGGTAACCTAGCTACTAGTGCAGACATTATTTCATTAATGATAGATCACATGTCAAGCATTGTTGCTGTTTGGAAGCAAGCTTCAGCCAATATGACTAATGATGAGAATCAAGCTGTTAAAACTCAGCTTCAAGCTCTTATTAATCAGCTTCAAGCTCTTATTAATCAGCATTATGGTATTAGCGCAGATAAGCCAGTTGTATTGGAGCCAGAGACAAGTGTTGAAAAGAGATTAGATAAATATGTGCCAGTTCAGTTCAAACCAGTTGATGGTGTTGGAGCGAATAGGTTATTTGCGTCGCGCCAAGGTAGTTTGGCTGCTTTGCAAAGAACGATAAATTTGGATTTGGATTCTGCGACTATTGATGACAATAGCCAAGCCTTAATAACGATGAAAGATGTGTATCGTGATAATGATAAATTGGCAACAGATTTAGTTGCTGCGATTTTGGCTGACACAAGACTACTCGGCAAGTTTGGTAGTTTTGATGATAATGGACTAGGCAAAGAGATGGATATAGAGCAAGCGATCAAGGATATTCCAACCTATGATGAGTATCCAGAATCTGAGAAAACGAAATTATTAATTCATGCCAAACCAATTATAATGGCGATCTTAGAAAGCAATCACAATTCTATGACTGAACTTGCAGAAGTTCTGATGGCATTACGGGCAATGGCTAAAGAAAGTAAACTATCTTAGTGTGCTTAACAGTCTTGCTATTACTAGAGAACTTAATTTACGCAAAGATAAACTTTATCCATTAAGTTTTGATGTAAATCAAATGGCTGCACCGGAAACCGCTCGTCTTGCTTTTCAGCCGGTTTTTAGATATATGGATGCGAGTCTCAGATCTATACTTGATGGTTTTGATGATTTGATTACAGGATCTCTCTTCGTTGATGATGTCGCTAAGATAACTACGGCGATTCACCAAGGTCTCTATCAGGTTCGCAGCTCTTTAGATTCGATTTTGTTTCATCCTAGTGAAAGATTTGATATTAATGATCCTGCTAGTCCTGATCGGGCTTTGTTTCTCGATAGCTACCAGCTTTATAGTTCATTACTAGACTTGTTTGACAAGGTTATTCGCACTAATAGTGTCAGCTATGAGTCTTTAGACTTGCCTGATTTACCTGTGCTGTCTCAAAGAGTAACAGAAACAGGTGGAATTAAGTTTCATGATATGACTTATATCAATGAATTACACAGAGAGCTAGTTATAGAATCACTGAGACATTATTTGAGTTTGGAATATAACGAAAATGATTTAAGCCTAGATGATGAATTGGCTGCTGATTGTAAGGCTCTTAGAAAAGCAAGCCACGCAGCAGAACCATATTCAAGCCCAACTATCAGGTGCTTGATTGATAGGCAGGTAGAGCTTTTTAATTCTCTATCAATTGATGCAAAAAGATCATTAGATAAATTAGCAAAAGGTGATTCCAAAGAGGATCTTGTACATGAGGCTCGGGACTTGTCTGATAATAATGAATTAACTCAATATGGTTTAATGCAGTATTTAAAAGACGATCAACTCTACAACCTCATGGTTGACAAGGTTTTAAAACATACTAAGGCAAATAAGAAGCTGAGTCTTAGCCGGGTGAGTAAATTCCTTATAAGGTTTGAATGGCTTAAAATCATAGCTGATCAGGCTACCGATGAGACTAGTCCTAGCCTTAAAGCTACAGGAAAATCTTTGGCGATTGGGGACAAGTTGACTCAGCAGCAGCGAGAGAATTTGTATACGCTGATGAGTTACTTAAGGGACTTGATCAAGTTATTTCAATGTCCTTGTCAAGATAGTTTGGATAAGTTAAATCGATATAGCTATGATTCTAATATAAGGTCTTTGATTAATGATACTGCTTCAGTAGAGGGCTTAGCAGCTTCGCAAGATACTTCTATATTGTTTAAAGGGACAGAGTCGCAGCTGAATAGATTTTGGACTGACAACAAAGAGCAATTCATTCAACTTGGATTAAATAGCGATGATTTGGTTTACTTGATTTGTGGTGGTGGTTCTCAAGAGCAGCCAGCAGTTAAAGCTAGAGGAGGAGAGAGGTTGAAGTTGATCTTACAAAAGATGTATCGTAATCTCAAGACCAAAAACTCTTTGGACTTTGATAAGTCATCGAAGTTGATCTTTGCCTTGACTCGGATGCTAGTTGGGCGACTTGAAACAGATGGGCTTGATAAAATTGATAGATTAGCAAGGACTTCAAGTGTGGCTACTAAGCGAGTTATACCGAAAAAAAACACCAAGTCAATTTGACTTGGTGTTTTTAGATGATCTTATGAAATTAATTACGCAGCTACAGCTTCATTGAAAAAGTCTTTAAGTCCTGCGCTAGTTGGCTTCATACCTTTAGAACCTTCGTTCCAGTTTGCTGGGCAAACTTCGCCGTTCTTCTCAAAGAACTGAAGAGCTTTAACCATTCTTACTGCTTCATCAACATTACGTCCAAGCGGTAAATTGTTAACAACTTGATGTTGCACAACGCCGTTTTTGTCGATAAGGAAAAGACCACGGTAAGAAATACCAGCGCCTTCAACTTCTACGTCATAGTCTCTAGTGATTGTTTTGTTTAAGTCAGAAACTACAGTGTAGTTAACGCCTTGTATTCCACCTTGTGACTTAGGTGTGTTTAACCATGCATGGTGTGAAAATTTAGAATCAACACTAACGCCGATCACTTCTGTGTTTAATGATTCAAACTCTGCTAACTTGTCTTGAAATGCGTGTAACTCAGTTGGACAAACAAAAGTAAAATCAAGTGGATAAAAGAAAAGTACTACATACTTCTTACCTTTAAAATCACTTAGACTTACTGATTTGAACTCGGAACCGTTGACTACTGCATCTGCTG
>JAQCFG010000100.1 GCA_027618255.1 Cyanobacteriota bacterium | reverse complement strand
TGACCGATAATCTCACACTCTTGGGTTCTTCAGAGACCGTTTATCCGCAGGATCCTGACCAAGCCAAACTTGAAGCTATTGATAACCAATGGAAAGATCAAGACTATATCGTCAATCTTGATTGTCATGAGTTCACTTGTCTGTGCCCGAAGACAGGACAGCCAGATTTTGCCAAGATTTATATTTCTTACATTCCAGGTGATTCTTTAGTAGAGTCAAAAGCACTCAAGCTTTATTTGTTTAGTTATCGCAATCATGGAATCTTTCATGAGTTTGTGATTAACAAAATCGCTCGTGATTTAAACAATGCAATTAATGCCAAATATATCAAAGTAGTCGGTGATTTTATGCCGCGTGGTGGCATTGCTATTAAACCAGTTGTTCAGCTTGGTGATCTTGATCTTTATTCTGACTTGGCTATTTCTGGAGAGATAGGATGAATGACGATAAAGCATTAATTGTTTTCTCTGGTGGTCAAGACTCGACAACTTGTTTGTACTGGGCCAAGTCCAAGTGGGCAGATATTAAGACAGTAACTTTTGACTACGGGCAAAAACACAAAATCGAACTTGAAGCAGCCAAGCGTATTTGTGAGCTTGCAGGAACCGAGTTTGATTTAGTCACCATTCCTGATATTCTACGCTCAACAAGTCCGCTTGTAGACAAGAATCAAGCACTTGATAAGTATGATTCTATAGATCAGTTTGCTGATGGTGTTCAACCGACTTTTGTGCCGGGTAGAAATATATTGTTTTTAATTATTGCAGCTAATATCGCTGTGCATCACGGAGCTAAGCATATAGTGATTGGAGTTTGCGAAGCTGACTTTGCTGGCTACTATGATTGTCGTCAAGATTTTATTGATGCCACCCAGAAATCGCTCAATCAAGGTTTGTTTGGTACTGATGATGGGCTAGTAATTCATACGCCTTTGATGGATTTAACCAAGGCAGAGACTGTCAAGCTCGCCGCTGAGCTTGGGCAAGACTGCCTGTCGGCGCTTGCTCATTCTCATACTTGTTATGATGGCGTTTATCCTCCTTGTGGCTTTTGCCATGCTTGTTTATTGAGGGAGAGAGGTTTTAGGGAAGCTGGGGTTGAAGATCCCTTGCTGCAAAACCTGTCGCGTCTTAGTATGTCGAAGACGGACGAGTCGCGTCTTAGTATGTCGAAGACGGACGAGTCGCGTCGTAGTGTAACGAAGACGGATGTTAGAATTTAAGCTGATGACATTCATCCTTCACCAAAGCACAGAAACCCAGCCAGAGATAGTTGAGACTATTCAAGGAGAAGGCGTGCATACTGGAGTTCCCTCTTTCTTTATTCGTTTGCAGGGATGTAGAGTTCATTGTTTTTTTTGTGATGAAAAAGAGACTTGGGTTAATCGCGAGAATAATTCAATTGAAGCAGAGACTGATGAGATCATTGATCAACTAGAGATTATGAACTCGCTGCTCAAACGAGTTGTGATTACCGGCGGTGAACCAACTGAGCAGCCTGTCGCCAAGCTCATCAAAGCCCTTCAAGCAAAGTCATACGAAGTTGCCGTTGAAACTGCTGGAACCGGAGAATACACACAAGAGATTCTTGATAATGAAGATTTGTTTGTGACCTTTAGTCCTAAGGAGGTCTACTCCAAAAGCTCTTCAATTCAAGATCAGCGCATTTGGTCACGAGCCGATGAGCTCAAGTTTGTCATTGCAAACCAAGAAGCTGAGCAATACTTACTGCAACAGGTTTTACCGAAGCTCAAAGAAGCAAACAACTCATGTCCTATTTTTTTAGTACCTGATTGGTACAACCAAGAAACTACCAAAGAGCAAGTACTAGAGCTTTGTAAACAATATCCTGGACATTTTAGGATGGGTTTTCAGTTGCATAAGCAGCTTGGGGTTTATTAGATTTAATTGTTGGTATGTGAAAATATACCCCAGTGGGGTATATTTAATGCTTAATTTCAGTAAATTCACTATAAAATCCTTGGTTTTTGAGGGTTTGTATATATGTAGTTATGTCTGAAGTTGCACTAACACCAATAAGAATACAACCAGAATTGGTAACCACTTTTATTAAAGAGAAGGCTTTAAATGATGCTGCGCAAAAAGCCTTTAAGGCGATTTTTGATTTCATTGCTTCGACAGGCAACCTTGACTTTGACAATCTAGATCAAGTTAAACAAGTTTTAGATTATGCTCAATCAATTTTTGAGGCACGACAAGATTCTACTAAGAAGACTTATATTGGCGCATATAAGGCATTGGTAAGAAGTGCTGATTTTAATACCGATCAACAGAATGAGCTAAAAGAACTTGGGACAGCCTTTGCTAAGACGGTAGAGAAAGCAGCGACCTCAGCTACTAGCATAGATGTTACAGATAAAGTTGAAAACCAGGGAGATAACAGTGTCGAAGCAATGGCAGAAGCTCTCAAGCTTTTGGCACCAAAGTTAGGTATGGTTAAAGACGCACTTGATGCTTTAGACCTAACTAAATTAGCGACACCAGATAGTGATAAACCGAGTGAAGAAGCTCAATTTAAACTAGCCAATATTTTGCAACCAATTTTAAAAGAAGTAGAACTTGCTCAGAAGCAAGGACAACTTACTAATCAAAAAGAAATCAGTGATTTTATTGGACTTAGATTTATACGCGAAGTTGTCAATTTCAATAACTTAGAGAATGCTATCAAGATTAATCGAGCTGACATAAATGCTTTCACAGATAGCATCGATACCGTGATGAAAACTAGTGATGGTACAGCTAGTAAAGAAGAGCAACACAAGATGATGGATCTTATACTTAACCATAAGGGATTGCTTTTGGGTTTAGTGGCAATGGTCTCTAATCCACTCGCGAAGATGTTCGCTAGTCTACCATTTGGTATTGGTGCACCATTCAATTTCTTACTAGCTCAAGTACATAGCAATATCGGTCCAATTGTTACAGCGGCAATCACTGGCTCTATGATGCGACCTAACGCAAGAGCTCCAGAGGCTCAAGCACAAACTACTCAAGCAACTTAATTAACTATCAAAAAACCAAAGCAAGATTCTTTATATAAGGTAGTAGCTTTAGCTATTTAATTATGAGTACATTACCACTATTAGCAAGTTTGATTGAGAATGCGTCAAAGCAAGCCTTTGTTACCCGCAATGGCAAGCAGATAAATACTGATACAGTAAACAACTTCGTCAATTATTTAGGCGATGTTTTTAAGTTAGGTGCCCAGCAAGGTGTGGCTATTGATCGAGAAGCTATTTTAAAAGCTGCCAAATCTACTTTTGTGGCGATGACTTCTGACAATGGTCTAGTAGTCGCCTTTGATACAGCAGTAGCTAAGATCTTTGATATTCGAGATTCAAAAACTTCGGAGATTGATTTGAGCAAAATCAGTGAAGAAGCCAGGCGGGCTCCATTCGCGCAGCATATTGCAAGTGTATTAAATGATCCGACTATTGCTTATTCCGGTGCTAAAGAATTAAACACCAAGGATCAAAAAATATTTATTCAACAAGC
>JAQCFG010000099.1 GCA_027618255.1 Cyanobacteriota bacterium | reverse complement strand
AGCCATCACTAGCAAAACAAGGTTTTGCAGGATGCCTGTTAATAATGTACACCATTTGCTTTAAGAAATAACTATTTTAGCAGGCTCATAACCTGGTCTTAACTTAGAAACGCTATACAAGGTACATAGGACAGGTAGTTTCTATGATAAACAATCAAGTTACAGAACAACAAAGCACTATAACAAGCGCTCGGCCCAAGTCCATCACCCAGAGTGATGACGTCGCTGGCAGTGCAGCAGAACTTGCTACGTTAAGAACAAAGGCGCAGCAATTAGAACAAGGTATTGCAACGACAGAAGTTAAACTAAGCTCTGTTGAAATTGGAGCAATCACCGACAAAAAATTAACCAAAGAAATCGAAACAATGCGCAAAGAGCTTACTGCCAAACTCACTGTTTTTGATGGTCTCAGAGCACAAATAGAACAACTCAAGCCTGAAGTGGGCGGGGATAAATTAGTTGCTCAAGCTAGTGACAATAAAGATTTTGCAGAAACGAATAGAGATGCTTATGCAAATGTACTCAAGTTTTTTGCTCAAGAAACTAAAGAAATGATCGGAGAGAATCCTGAACGTGGAGACTTACTTAAAATGAGTTTTCTTAATCAAGCTAAAGCAGGTAAAGAAGGCGCAGCTTTTTGGGCCCAGGAATCTGATTTCTGGACAAAAGAAATGGAAGCTGGTGCACCAGCGGAAGCTGCCAAAGCAGAGATTGCTGAATTATACGATATGGTTTTTCAATTAGAGAATCAAGTAAGTGATTTAATGGGTTCTGGCAAAAAAGGTGAGCAAGAATCAGCTAAATCAGAGCTTGATGGGCTCAAGAGCAAGATATCTGCATTGAGATCCCAAACAAGTACTTAAGTTAGTCAAGCATCGCCATTAATTTAGCTTCAAGCTTTTTATTTTTCTCTTTGTCTATAGATACTTTACTAAAAGTCTTCACAAAAGCTTTTAGGTTAGCATTTCGCCCTTTGAAGTTTCTATATTGTTCATCATGGTCTATAGTGTCACCCTTGGATAGGATTGCTTCTCTGAGCCTTGAACCCACTTGAGGATCAGTGGAACCATGTCTAACGAAAGTTCCCCAAGCATCTTTAGCCTTGGCAAGACACATGATGTATGAAGAATAGACTGTGTCATAACCACAATCAAAAATATATTCTAGTGAAGCAGGTATGCTGGTGCGGTCTTTGCCACGTCCAATCCAGTGTACTTTTTGTTTGCTTGCTAGTTTGTCATATATGGTATCGAGGTTTCCAAGTTCAGTTGCGCTGGTAATTTTGTGTACTGCTTGATCAAAAGCTAAACCACTAATATAAGCACCATAATGATAAGCGCCACGTGACTGTAGCACCTTCATAAAGTCTTTGGAAGCTTTGATTTGATCTCTGAATTTTTTAGGGATCTCTTTTCTAGTTTCGTGGTGACGTCCAATAAGTTTGAGCGCTTCATCATCATAGGCAAACTCTTCAAAGAGCATACTAGGAAATTCAGTGAGTCTAAAATCTCCTTGATAACCAGCATTGGCTTCAAGTTCCGCTTCAGAGAAAACGCAATGTAATGAATGTCCAAATTCATGAAGTAGAGTTACCAAATCTTCATGACCAAGAAATACTTTATCGCGACTCATTGGTTTGTCGAGATTCAGGTTTATAACATTTTGACAGGGGTTGGCGCTGCCATCATAGTTAAGAGCATGATCTGCAAGTGAGTGATCCCATGCTCCTGAACCTTTGCCGGGTCTAGAAAATAAATCAAAATACAAAGTTCCAAGTTCTCTATCATCACCATGTCTATCTTTTTCTGTTACCAAGAAAGTTTTTACATCAGGGTCCCAAGTATTGATACCTGCAATAGATCTAATTTTGACATTAAACAATTTTTCTGTAAGTTTGAAGATGCCTTTGAGACTAGATTTGAGTTCGAAATACTGACTTGTTTGGGCAGTATCTAGGCCAAGCTTTTGTTCTTGGTATAATTTCCCCAGGTAGCCTAAGTCCCAAGGATATACCCTATCTGGATTATTTTCAGAGTTAACGTAGCCTATCTTTTTTTGGAATTTTACTAATTCTTGACAGGCGGAAGCTTCTGAAGCTTTGATTATTTTAGACATTAGTTTTACAGCCTGATCATGTTCTTGGGCTTGGCTTTCTTGAAAGCCACACTGGTCTATATAGCTTGCGTGCCCATATTCATAATGATGTTTATGGCTACTTGGTGTTTCGCTGCTATAGAATTCATAAACTCCAGTGCGGCTTATCGCTTCTTCTACTATTGAATTGATATAGGTATCTAAATGGTCCTCGTCAGGATAAGCAGAGCCATTTTTATCTATACGCCCTTCATTATCATATTCGTACCAGTCTGTAAGATCACCCTTGCGGTAGTTATATTTATAGTAGCCCCCTACTTGCATGTAGTAGTCTGAATAATCTTTATGATCCTCTTCTGTCTTGGGACAGAGTTGAGCGATTTTCATTCTATTGAGCAAGATCTTCCTTGCAATAGGCAGATTGTCTAATTCTCCTTCAAGCTCTGGCTCTAGTAGACCGCCATTTGCATATTTGCTTCCTCTTTGGAAATATGCGATATATAATTTCTTTTTGAGCTTACTGTCTGCGATATGTTCCATGAATGGATAGAAGATGCCATCTTCAAGGTTGACCACTAACGCTCCTTTGGGGATGGCCTCAAGAGCCCAGGCTTGGGCATCATCTGAATAGTATCTCTCTTGTGTATATTTTTGAATTAGTTCATTACGCATTCTATTGGCTTTGGCTTTAGCACTGCGTTTGAAGTTCTCTGGCAAAGCTTCAAGATCAGCTATTGAAAGTTCATCATCATTCTCAGGTTTCTTTTTGAAGACAAGCTCAAATTTTGATCTTTGTACATTACGATAATATTGAATTTCTGCTTCAGCAGTTTCGTTCCTCAATTCTAATAATTTAGTCCTACTTGCTTCATCAAGAGTTGCTCCATTAGTCGCATAGCTATGCCAAACGGCTTCAGCATACTCTTTTCTCTCTACTTTACGAGAGATTTCTTTTTTGGCTGTTTTGGCTTCTTCTGGATATATTTTGTTAGCTTTAAGCTGCTCATCAATTTGTTTAAGTTCTGCTTTGTAATCAAGATCAGCCAAGCCAGCTATTTTATTGCCATTGTCATCTGTATAGCCCTTCCACTCAGGGCTATCAAAATAGACTCTAGCCATGTCGAAAAATTCAGGAATTAGCTCATGTTTCTCGAGTTCTGCTGTAGCCTTGTTTAGTGCTTCTTCAGCGGCTTTGCGAACTTTGGGATTATTGGACACCATCAAGAGATTAGATAGGTGGGCATAAAGTTTCCATTGTTTATGATTAAAGTCAATACTGCGGTGAAAAACTGAATCAAAATTTAGTCGGTTGCGCTGAGCTCTTTGATAATAATCTTCGATAAAGTCTTTAAGCACAGCTCTTACTGCATCTTTATTGTTACGGTATCTGCGCCCCAGTGCATGAGCGATTCTTTGATTAAGCCAACCACTTTCTGATTTGTCCTTCAAGCCAAAGTAAAACATCTCTATTAGACTGTCTCGAAACTCGGTGTTGTAGTAATTGTTGTTAAGTATATCTCTTAGACTACGTAAAAAATTTCCATTTCTCGAATTATATTCGGTGTCCATTAGCGCAGCGAAGCTCGACCTTCTTCCAAAACCAAGAGAGTTGTCTACAACACCATTGTCACCATCACGATTACCTAAGATGGTCTGTGCTGTGATCTTGGCATAATCAACATACTTAGTGTTAGTTGTTAGTGGATTTGCTGGATCATAGCGCCTGGTGTGAAAATCTGCAGGGTTAGCGTTTGCAGCACTGGAATTGAGTTGTCTTACGCTTTCACGTCTCTCGGGGTTATTAACAATTTTTTTTGCTGCAGGATTTCTATCAACTTTGATTTGATCTTCATCCTCAACGGACAAGAGTGTGAGTTTAATTCCAGATTTGGTGATTGCTGAGGGTAAGGACATGACTTTCAAGGGAATTCCCGAAAGATAATTATAACGCTTTCGGGCGCTTGTATAGTGTCAAGACAATAGGGGTTCTTGTAATAATCTATGCAGGCGAGAGCATATCGTGTCTTAGTTTAACTACCAGCAATTCTTGATTAAACTATTTTTAATGTAGATTTAGCTTGGTTTTACCTTCTTATTTGT
>JAQCFG010000098.1 GCA_027618255.1 Cyanobacteriota bacterium | reverse complement strand
TAAATTCAATCTAAAGTGGTGTAGTCAGAAGTGCAAGGGCAGGCTGCAGTATCTTCATTGTTGCTTGAAATCCGGTCACCACCTCCATTTATAATCGAATTAAATCTCTAAAATACGGATTATTGCTACTTATGCGCAGATAAGTTTAATTCTCTTTGGGCTTATGGTTAGCTGCTTGAAATATCATTACAGTTATATCTGTTAGATCACTGATATTTGAATGTTTGATTTTGTCAGGGTGCATGAGAATCGAAATCTTTTTCTTGTAGCCTTGTTTATTTTCTTCAAAGCCTAATTCTTTCATTGTTTCAATAATCATTTCTTTGTTGATTTCACTATGCGTTACTAGCTTCTTTTTTAAACTTGAAATAAGTTTGTCTAAAAATATTTTGTCATTGCCTTCTACTTTGCTTGCTGAGATATATTCTTGTATACGATCTAGATTGATTTGGTCTGGGTGAGGCTGTTTCACTTGTTCTGTCTGACTGCTCGTGTTGTGTGTTTGTGAACTTTGTGGCTTTGTTGAGTTAGTAGCTTGCGCAGTTTGATTGAAATATACAAAGGCTGCTGTTGCGGCTGCAGCAACTAGTGCAAGAAATTTCTTTTTTAATAAATAGAGTGTTGCTGTAATTCCTGCACCAATAGCTCCATATTTAAAAAGATTTGATTTCTTGTCTTCAGATTTTGCTTCGGGCTTTTCTTTTGCAAATTGTTCTGCCGTTGTGCGGTTGTTAAAATCAGGATTGGTTCTTTGCTGAGATTGGTTTGGGCCTGCATGATCGGTCTTTGGATTAGACTGTTTATTTCTGAAATCAGGATTGATTGAAGGCACAGATAAATGTTAATACGAGTTGTCCCGATATGTCAAGCGCAATTTGAGATTAGGTGGAATTACTTAGTTTTTTGATTAGATCTTTAATAAACAAGATTTTATATCAGTAGAAGCAATAATTTCTGTTCTATAAATTTGAAAGCCTGGATGATTAATTACCAAGGCCTTTCCTGGGGATACTTGATAATGTACAATCTCATCAACCAAAGCAGCCTCAATAAATGCTTCTGAGAGTTTTGGTCCCACTTCAATCATGATCCTCTTATAACCTTGATCTATAAAATTTTGAATAGTTGATTTAAGATCAATGACTTTATGTTCAATAACTTTTCTATTTGCTTCTTTAAAAATTTTAAAATTTCTATGACTAAAATCAGTACTTGATTTTAAAATTGCAACATCAGGATTTTTGATTGTTGCTAGTATTAATTCCTTTGCTGAATGCCTTACTGTGTATTCTGGGTTATCAGCCTCAATAGTACGGATGCTGGTGATTAATAAATCATTGCAAGAGCGCATACGATGAACGTCTTTGCGGGATTCTGCATTGGTGATCCAACGAGGCTCGTCAGGCTTTGTGATCATACGACCGTCAGCTGTTGTTGCGATCTTGACCGTGATCCAAGTAGAGTTTGGTTCTTGAATAGTTTTGAAAAACACTCTATTGAGGTAATTGCTTTCTTGAACAAGCTTGGGCTCAAGATCTTTGGGCTCTATGACTTCGATACCTGCTGCTTTAATTTTGTCACTACTGTTAACAATTGGATTAGGGTCATAGGAAGAAAAAACTAAGCATTTGAATCTGTGCTTGATTATTAAGTCGGCACATGGTGGAGTTTTGCCAGTGTGTGAGCAGGGTTCGAGGCTCACATAGATAGTTGATTCAGGGAATAGATTTTGATAACCATTTGTTATAGCGTCATTGATTGCGTTGACTTCTGCGTGCGCTTGTCCTGCCTGTCTGTGAAAACCTTGACCAATAATTTTATTTTGGTGAACTATCACTGAACCTACAATTGGGTTTGGGAAGGCAAGAGTCTCTCCTCTCTTCGCAAGTTTGAAGCATTGCTCAAGGTATTGATTGTGCTTAGACATTGGCTGTTGCATTTAGAGTTGCAGTTAAATCTGGACTCTTATTAAAGTCAGTAGTGCTCTGGAATGCATAAGCTGCGTTGTAGATTCTAGCTTCTTCAAGTGCTGGTGCAATCAGTTGCATACCGATTGGCAGATTGTTAGAGTCATAACCACAATTGATTGAAATTCCTGGTAAGCCAGCTAGGTTGACAGTTACTGTCATAATGTCTTCAAGATACATCTCAAGTGGGTCAGCAGTCTTGGAGCCAATCTCAAAGGCAGTTGCTGGTGCAGTTGGACTTAAGATGAGATCACATTGTTGGAATGCAATATTGAAGTCTTCAGCGATTAGTGCTCTTGCTTGCTGGGCTTTTTTGTAATAAGCGTCATAGTAACCGGAACTCAACGCGTAAACACCAAGCATGATTCTCTTTTTGACTTCTGTGCCGAAATTGGCTCTAGAGTTGGGATACAAGTCACTGAGGCTTGTAGCTTCCATGTCTCTAAGTCCGTATCTAACACCGTCGTATCTTGAAAGATTGGAGCTTGCTTCAGAAGGTGCAATTATATAGTAAGTAGGTAAACCATATTTGATCTTGTTAAGGCTAATGTCGATAATCTCGGCACCGAGCTCTTTATATTTATTGATTGCGTTTTCTACTGCTATTTTAACTTCTGAATTTAATTCTTTAACAAAAAAGTCTTGAGCGATGCCAATACGTAAACCTTTGAGGTTTTGAGTTTTTTTGAAACCTTGTTCTATTGCTGCTAAATAATTTGGTACAGGGTTTTCTAATGAGGTGCTGTCTTTAGGGTCATGACCTGACATTGCTTCTAGCAAAAGAGCATTACTTTCTACGTCTTGAGTCATTGGTCCTGCTTGATCTAAAGAACTTGCAAAGGCGACAATGCCATAACGAGATACTCTACCGTAGGTTGGTTTGAGACCGGTGATGCCGCAGTAAGCAGCTGGTTGTCTAATTGAGCCACCAGTATCGGTTCCAAATGCTAGTGGTAGCATTTGGGCTGCAATTGCCGCTGCTGATCCGCCTGAGCTTCCGCCAGGTACTTTGCTTGGATCCCATGGGTTTTTACAATTGCCATAAGCACTAGTTTCATTACTCGAGCCCATTGCAAACTCGTCAAGATTGAGTTTGCCAAGTGGAATTGCACCAGCGTCTATTACTTTTTGGGTGATTGTTGCGTTAAAGCTTGAAGTGTAGCCATTGAGCATTTTGGAGCCTGCAGTTGTTTCGCTGCCTTTTAAATTAATAAGATCTTTGATACCGATTGGTACACCTGCTAATTTGCCGAGGCTCTCACCTGCTGCTAGTTTTTGATCTAGTTCTTGAGCTCTCTTGAGGGCAAGCTCGCCATTGACGCTAATGAAAGCATTAATTGTTTTATCGTATTGTTCTATACGTTGTAAAAATGCTTCGGTGATTTGCTCGGCACTGGCTTCTTTGTTTAAAAATATTGAGTTGAGCTGGAGGGCTGTTTTATTAGTTAATTCAGACATAGATATGATTTTATCATATCAGTCTTATTTATTTGATCTTGAGACTTCAATCCATTCATCATCAAGTGCATCATAAATAAGTGTGATTGTGTCTTTTGAGCCTATGGTAAATGAACTAGCTGAAGTGAGTGATAATCCTGTACCACTATCAAGTGTTACTGTGTTTGTGTCATTTAAACCTTTGAGAATGACCATTTGACCATCTGTACCATCGGCTATTTGTGGATCAACTGTAATATTAACTGCGCCAGCATTACCTTGAACTCTCATTAGAGCTCGAGTTACCGTGATTCCGCCACCAGCTGTTACGTTAGTGGTACCACTCGGTGTGAAAGCAAGATCACCATTGATTTCAAGGCTTGCTCCTGGTGCAGACTCGCCTATTCCGACATTGCCTGAGGCATCAATTGTTAATCTAGTATTAGTTCCAATTGCAGTTGTGCCAATTTTGAATTTATCTGCGTCTCCATCATCGATACCCATTGTAAATGTAGATGTACCAGAAAGTTGGAAAGCAAGTATTGGGTCACCATCGGCTAGTGTATTGTCAATAGCTATACCATCAACTGCTGCCCCACTTGAAACATCTAATTTAAAGTCAGGGGAGATATCGCCGATGCCTACGTTCTGAGCGGAATCATCAAGCATTAATAAACCACCATTGAAATTGAGGTCTGAACCGTTAAGGTCAATTGTTGTATTTGCATCCATAGACATCGCGTCTTTGAAATCTTCAAAATCTAGTGAGTCAGCAGCAACTGTAGCAACAACTCCAGTGACAGCAGAACCATCACCATTGAAACTAGTAGCAAGAACTTGTCCAACTA
>JAQCFG010000097.1 GCA_027618255.1 Cyanobacteriota bacterium | reverse complement strand
ACTGTATTCAAGCATACTTAAGACGAACATCAAGAGGATGAGTCGTTTGATACTTTGTTGTTCGATGCCACCAAAGTCAGCCTTGCGCTCTTCAAGTAGGTTTATTAAGACTAAGTCGGTTACATCTTCTGGTATTTCATCTTCTGGTATTTCATCTTCTGGTATTTCATCTTCTGGTATTTCGTCTAGGATCTTGCGAGCTTCTATTTTAAGATCTTTGATACCATCAATTAGGCTTTTGTCTTTCATCGAATCAGCACTACCAATGATAGTTTCTGTTGTGCCATTGTCAAGCTTGTTCGTTTCAAAACCGTAGAGGATCTTAGAGATTGCATCTATTTTGGCTTGGCTAGTGGGGCTATTGATAAATTGAGGATCTAGTACTTTTCTTAGTATTGTATTGTTATCAAATTTAATGTCTTCATGAATGTCACCAAGATCTTCAATATCATCAAGTAAAGGAATCAGCATTTGAGATATTTCGCCTGCTCTTTCAGTGCTAGCGCCAGCAGCAAGCTCCGCTTGCAGTGTCTGAGCTAATTCAGCTTGCAAGACTTGTTTGGTGATAAGAGCGTTTTCTAGTTGATTGAGTTTTTGGGCTTTGTCATAAGAGCTGCCAAATATATTAGTGACATCGTTTGCAAGACCATCTATTTTGTCGATAACTGTTTGGATGCTATCAAAATCATTTGTACCATCACCATTCAAATCAAAACTAGTGCTAATGAGAGCGTCATTGAGCTTCGCTTGGATATTATTTAATGAATCATTGTTAATTAAGTTAGTGCTAAAGTCTTTTGAGAGTGCTTTCTCGTATCTCTTTAAACGTTGTTCGAGTTCATTATCGGGGATTACTTCTCCATCAATACGCATAGCTTCAATTACGACGTCTTTTTTGGCATTAAGGTGTACTAGCAGGCCATCGATGCCAATTTGGTTTGTCTTACCATCAAGTAAGGCTTGTGCTGTTATTTTTGCAGCACTGACTTGGGCGCGAGCGTTGTCTCGCTGGATTCTTGCATTGTTGATGCTATTGGGTCCATTGCCATTAAGAATATTAATGAGTCCGTTTAGCTCGCTGATTCTATCGTTATCAAGAGGTGTTGAATTAAGAAGATCGGTTCTTTCAGTGACATAATTGGTGTGTTGAGTCGTTCTATTAGTAAGCTCAATAGTTGCTGATGATATTTGGCTATTGAGACTAGCAAGGCTAGGGTCGGTACCAGCTTCTATTGCTTGAAGTCTTGTTTGAATCTCTTCTAAATTCGTTGTGCGTAAATAAGTATTTCGCTTGTCAGCTTTAACTGCGGTCTCTAAAGTCTCTAAGGCACGGTCAATCGAGTCTACAATGTCGTTCCAAGTTGTTTCGCGAGTACCGTTGTTTTCGTCAGTACCGTTGTCAATTAAGCCTTGAAGACTAGCAATGCTAGTTTGGATCTCATCGAATGTGCCGGCAGGAGCGTTTATCGCATCAATCTGTCCCCGTAAGGAGTCTAGATTGATTTGATTCTTGAAATTCTCCGTTTCATAATCTAGGTTGTTTCTTTCTACAAACTTTTTGATTGATTTGATTGATTTTTCTAGACTTGGATCAACAAAGATTTTGTTACTTGCTATTTCCGGCTTGCTCGTTCCAAGCCTGGTTATGGCAGCTTCTACGTCTTGAAGAATATTTTCCGCATCATTGCCTAAATTACTATTTGTTGATAAGTTCTTTACGAATAGTGATGTTGTTTTGGCGTCGTCAAGGGTGTCTCTGGCGCTAATATGGGTATTAAAAAAGTTACTTATAGTAGTTCTAAAAATTCTACGTAATTGATTGAAAAATACTTCCCCTGCAGTTTCAAGAGTTGGTGTAATGTTAATTTGTTTATTAATATCATTGATGATTTTGGCATTGTCCTTAATCCAAGTCTCGTCTGGTAATTTCTTTTCATTGATTAGGTTGTTAACCTTGAGAAGGATTTGATTACCAATAGCAGCAATAGCAGCAGAAGAAGCTGTTGGAGAGACTTGTGGGGGAGCTAATTGATTATCTTCCGGTAATGAACCATCTTCACCAGGAGTTGCTAGTTT
Source organism: Cyanobacteriota bacterium (assembly GCA_027618255.1). Lineage (NCBI taxonomy): Bacteria > Bacillati > Cyanobacteriota > Cyanobacteriota bacterium. The sequence continues at coordinate 2,365 of JAQCFG010000097.1, read as the reverse complement.
TTTGTTGGCAAATTGAGCGTTGATTTTACCGGATTCAAGGGTTTCACTGGCATAAAGCGCAGCGTGAGCATTTTGGGTTCTGACAACTGTGTTAATGATTTCAGTAAGAGCCTCATTATCGATCTGTGCTTTGTCTGCTTCACTGATCTCGCCAAGTCGCAGGAAGTCATGATTATTATAAGCTGTTTTGATTCCTGTAATTATAGCTTGTGAATCTGCTATTGAGTTTGAGGCAGGATCGATGAGTTTGGTTTGATCTTTAATTGCATTAAGATCATTAGCAATAGTTTTGTTGATTACGATGGCTGCTCCGTTGCGGATAGCTTGCTCTGCGATATCAGCATCTGCTACTAGTAAAGTATTTTGAACTAATGCAATGTCTTTATTAATAGCGGTTAGTTTTTTGGTGTCAGTGGTGCTAACTCTTAGAGCTTCAAGTTGGCTAAGAGTAAAAGTCGCTCTTGATCTTAGCGTCTTTGCTTGCAGCCCGGCATCATTAGTTGTAGAGCTCTTAATTAAACTATTTATTTTTGCTTTTATTTCAGTTTTTCTTTGAAGCTCTGTGTTCGGGTTTTCTGCTTCTATTTCTAGTCTTGAGATGATTGCCTTGGTTTTGGCGAGTTGTTTGTTTTTTGCTTGAAGCCAGCTAGTGAGATTATCAAGGTGTCTTGTCTGAAATTCTTGCAGGGAGTTGATTTCTTGGTTGAGTCTTGCAATTTCATCTGTATCTGTAGTTGCAGCTTTTTGTGTGAGCAAATGCTCCATTAGTAATATAGGATTGTCTCTAACAAAATCTTCAAAATTGCTTATTGCTAATTTATTGTAGCCAGAACCTAATAGTTGAGCTGCTCCCTTTGCAGCAGCAGTGATTTTATCTCCGGTGCCCTCAAATACTTTGCCAGCAATTGAATTATCAAAATCATCAGCCTTGCCTTTGAGCACATCTAATAAACTACGTTGGTCTTCATAGTATTTTGGTGTGTATTCGATTAAGTCACGTGTAAATAATTTTCTAAAGGTCTCTTCATGTGTTTTTTTATAAAAGCCTGCTGCAAAGTCCATAAATTCTCTTATTGTCAAGAACTTAGTGAGAAAACCCTTTTGAGTTTTTATGCCTGATAGTTCTTCTTTGAGTTCTGCGTCTATCGTAGCGTCACTAGAACTGAATTTCTCTGCAATGATTGCCTCAATAAGGGCTGGATCCAGTAATAATCGACCACTTTGGAATTTAGTAGTTACTTGCCGACCTATTTGAGCAACTTCGTCCCATTCTGCACCTGGTGTTTTAGCTTCAAGTCTTTCTTTTAAAAAATCAAGAGTGAATTCAACAGCCTGTTCTTGACTATTCGCGATTTTGGCTGCTTGCCCTTTGCCAAAGTCTAAGAAGTATTTGGTGCTTTCTGTAGTGTCAGTTTCAGACATACCACTATTAGAAAAAGTACCATCATCATCATCAAGCAGATCGAAGATTTCAGAATCGAGTCTTTGTACATCATGCTGGAAATTAGTAAATAAAGTTTCAATCAATCTACCAATAGCATCCTCACTTGTCAGTAATTCATGAATGATATTTTCAACGTCTTCAGCAGTTGAATCTTCGTTATTAGCAACGGCGGTGATTTCATCTAAGATGCTAAGTCCGGCATCACCCGCTACAACACCGCCTTGGTCTTCTGATTTATTAATTAAATCAAGTAAACTAGAGATATTACTGGTAATATCGTTTCGTAATCGATCAAAGTTGTCTCTTAAAGTACCTTCGATTTGTTGTAGTCTTTGTCCGCTATCTTGAAAATAAATTCTCTCAACAGTTTGCCAGGCACGCGCGTTTGAGCTTTTTTCTATACTGTAAACTCCTAAATCTAATTGATAATTTTCTTCAGACTCAGGATCGTCAATGTCAAAAGTTTTGTAGCTACCACCTTCAGTGCCAGTTACTTGATTTAATAAGTCATATAGGGCCGAGGCTTTATCAGTGATTTGACCACTAATAATTTCTGAGCCTAATACGGGTTTTGATCGAGGATCCGAACTTACCATGTGTGAATTTAAGCAAGTTGGGGTTAAGAAGCCATTAAATCAGCTTAATAGCTTGGTCACTAGCAAAAATAGCTTGATATTTGCTAAAATGATGCTAAGGACACGCTGAAAACGAAGTTTTTTAGTCGGGTCCATGAAAAAGGTTCTGAGCTTGCAAAGCATGTGTCAGATAAGGGTTGAGACTTTGCTTTTTTCAATGCATCCTTAAACAATGGATAATCTAAAAGACCACTGCACCTATGTTTTAGCTTGTCCCAGAGATGATGGGACTATAGCTGTTTTGTGCAGAACCAATGGTACTAGTCCTGGTCCTGCTATGTGCAAT
>JAQCFG010000096.1 GCA_027618255.1 Cyanobacteriota bacterium | reverse complement strand
CACCCAGCCCAACTTTACTAAATATAAAGATCTCAGTTAATAAATATGGGCTGGGTTACACGCTCCTAGCCAAGCATTAATTCAACAGTGCTGCATACGCTTGATCTTTTCTAACAAGCTCATCATGAGATCCAGACTCCACGATCTTGCCGTTTTCAATATATACAATACGATCACAATGCTTCACAGTGCTCAAACGATGGGCAATGATAATGACAGTCTTGGTTTGCATCATCTTGGTTATAGCTTGATAAATAAATTCTTGCGAATCATTATCAAGTGCGCTGGTAGGCTCATCAAGAATCACTATCGGCGCCTTACTAATAAAAGCCCGAGCAATAGAAAGCCTTTGCTTTTGACCGATAGAGAGATTATTGCCCATCTCACCAATCTCAGCATCTAAACCTTTGGTTTGGGCAAACTCAAGCACAAAAGATTCTTTGGCAGCCATCATCAACTCTTCTTCACTAGCGTTCAATCTGCCAAGCATTATATTCTCGCGAATAGTCCCAGAAAACAACAGTGGCTCCTGATTAACAATCGCTATTTGATTACGCAAATCATCTAATGCCAGCCTTGCTGTATTAACACCATCCAAAAGTATCTTACCTGAGTCCACTTCAAAGAACCGAGGAATTAAGCTCACCAAGCTAGACTTACCTCCACCACTAGGTCCAACAAGAGCAACACTGCTACATTCTGGAATTTTCAAATTGAGATCTTTGAATAATTCTTTACCGTCATAACTAAAACTTACATCTTTAAATTCCAAGCTACCAAGTACTGGCTCAACTAATACTTCTTGGTTAGTTGATACTATTACTTGTACTGGCTCATCCAAAAACTCATAGACTCTATCAGCCACTCCCAGAGCTGATTGTGCGATAGTCGAAACCCTACCAAGTCTTTTGACAGGATCATAAAGCAAAATTGAACTAACAAAGAACGAAGAGAATTCACCAATACTCAAACTACCTGACTGAACGGCACTTAGACCAAGAAACAAAATCAAAGCTATCCCAATTGAACCAATTAAGTTAGTCATGGGTGAAACAAGGGACATAAAAAAGATCCAACGCTTGTTGAGTTTATATAAATTACTAGACTCAGTTTCAAACTTATTATCACGCCAGAGCTCTAGATTAAAGGATTTGATCACGGTTTGATTACGCAAAGTCTCAGCAACAAAACTAGTTAATTTACCAATATAGTCTTGCCCCTGTCTTGCATAATTTCTAATATCCTTACCTACTTTCAAAACAGGGAAAGCAAACATCGGAATCACCACCATAGAAATCAAAGTCAACTTGACATCAAGCACCAAAAGCCAAGCAAGTAGAAATGTAGCCTTGATACTTTCATTAAAAATATTCATAAGACTCTCAGCCAGCCAAGACTGCATACTATTGAGGTCGCTACTTATAACTGAAACAATAGAACCTGAATCATATTTCTTTTGTCTCATCAAAGACAACTTACTTATATGTTGGTGAATCTGTTCTCTAATTTTTTTGACAATTAATAATCCAAGTTTACGTGAGTTGTATTGAAACAAAAACTTAAATACGGCATCAATCGCAAAAACTACAATGATAGTCAAAGGCAAGATCAGCTGTATCTTATGAGGGTCCAGATTAAAATAGCCACTATTAACGATATCTGTCGGTATGAATTGCAACAATTGTTTCGGTAAAATATTAAGGCTCTCTTGCCCTTGTTTGAGAGCTGCAAGCCCATCAATAGAAACTTTGACAAACCAAGATGGTAATATGCCAGCAAAACCGCTAAAGAACATACAAAAAATACTAAAGAAGAACAAAAATTGGTATTCTTTCCCGGTATTTATAAGTTTGGTGATGGTTTTGTTCATTACAGGATATCGCAGGCAGACAGTGATTATATCACTGTATTGACACGATAGCCATTAAAAGACTTGTACTAGAATAATCAATTATGCTACAATGTATAAAAAAGATAAAGGTCTTTCGAACAAAAGTAGAAATAGCTACTAGGAGTGGCGTATGGCAGTGATTGAACAAATGAAAACGGCAAAATCAAAACAAACCAGGGCAAAAATTCTGAATGTTGCAAGAGAGATTTTTGCAGTGAAGGGCTATCACAAGACAACAGTGAAGGACATAACCAAAGCAGCCGACTTAGGTTATGGTACTTTCTATCTATATTTCAAAGACAAGAAAAATATTTTTCATGCTTTACTCGAGAGAGTTGAAGATGAGCTGTATACAGTTGCCGGCGGTGGCAGCGATCTTAGTCAAGAATATGAATTAGGTAGAAGCTCATACCGAGCACTGCGTGATGATCTTAGAGCGATCTTCACAAGTTTTCGCGAGAATGCAAGCTTGCTACAGTTTTGTAAAGAGCTCTCGATCATGGATCCTGTGTTCAGAAAACAATATGAAGCAATGCGTGCAAGATTGATTGACAGAACGAGACAAGTCTTAGAAAAAAGTACCTTGGAAAATGTCAACTACCAGATTGCAGCAGTTGCAATAGCTGGAATGATTGAATCTCTTGCAAATGAATGGAATAATAAAGATGAGCCTTCTAGTCTCGATGCCGATACTAGCTTAGATGAAATTTTGCCGACTATCACTAAGTTGTATTTTAAAGCGGTCAGTTAAAAGACGATCTCAGAAATACAATACATGCGTAACGCAGCTATTCGTATTTTAAGGTAACGTCGCAGAACCTGCCTCGGAAGTTCAAGAGCAAGGCTTGCATGTTTTGAGGAGCCGCAGTTGACTGAGCCGTCAATGAGGACGGACGAAAAACATGCGTAACGCAGCTATTGGGCTTCCCAGGTAGGTTCTTAGACTAGTTCAATTGCTGTTGCGACCCCCTGCCCAAACCCCACACACATAGTGAGCAAACCGCGTTTGCCACCTGAGCGTTCGAGTTCATGAATCAGTGTTGTTAAAATACGCGCACCTGAACAACCAAGTGGGTGTCCAATTGCAATCGCTCCACCATTAACGTTGACTTTATCAAGAGGAATCTTGAGCTCTTGAACTGTAGCCAGAACTACAGAAGCAAACGCTTCATTGATTTCAAATAAATCAAAATCATCTACAGTTAAACCTGTTTTTTCAAACAAAAGTTTAACAGAAGGAATCGGACCTGTGAGTTGCATTTCTGGATCACAACCAACAACAACAGTCTTGATGATTTTTGCTCTTGGAGTTAAATTATATTTTTTGAGAGCGGCTTCACTCGCTAATAAAACAGCAGAAGCGCCATCAGTAATTTGACTTGCAGTTGCAGCAGTCACCACACCACCATCTTTAAATGGAGTTCCAAGACTTGCCATTTTTTCTTTATCAACAGACGATCTGATTCCTTCATCCTTAGTGATAGGACCTGCAGCAGTTTGAACTGCAACAATCTCCTTGTCAAAGTAGCCACTAGACTGAGCTTTAAAGGCTTTAGCGTGGGAGTTGATACCAAAATCATCAAGCTGATCTCTAGTAAAACCCCATTTCTCAGCTATCATTTCAGCGGATTGTCCCATGGATTTAATTTTGTATTTTGAAAGATACGACTCAGACAAAGTTGTGTCCTGACGCGGTGACATTGGTAATGGCATTCCATCAATTCCCATTGGCACTCTGCCCATATGTTCAACTCCACCGGCGATTAATAAATCAGCGTCACCAGCACGAATCGCTTGAGAAGCCATTTCTACAGTTTGAATTCCAGAGCTGCACATTCTATTAACTTGCACACCTGGCACCGATTCATCCAAAACTAAAAGAGCAATTATTCTGGCGATATTCATTCCTTGCTCGCCAACTGGAGTAACACAACCATAAATCAAATCCTCAATTGCCTTGGGATCTAATTTATTACGTTCGATTAATGCCTTAACTGGCACCGCACCTAAATCTACCGGATGAACATCCGAAAAAGCACAGCCCGGTTTGGATCTCCCCATTGCTGTTCTTACTAAATCTACAATATACGCTTCGCTCATACATTTTATATACCCCGACGTGTGCCGCGTCTCCACATTTCATCTTTCTAGATAACCACACACGCAATTATCTAGAAAGGTGGGCTGTGGACGCCGAACCATTTGCGCTATGATCTATTGATATGAGTAGCTCAGATTATATAGAAGAAGAAATGCAAATAATGGAAGAAAACCAGCAGAGCAGTGCCAATATTGCTGCGGGAATCAACATTGAAGATACCATCAGTACCTTGAGCTTAGTGCCAATTGAATCTATTAAAACTGGTACTTCACTAGCTGATGTAATCAAGCTTCTCAATAGTAAAAATATGGGTTGCGTAACAATCACAAACTCAAGTGGGGATACAATTGGGATTTTTACAGAGCGTGATATTTTACGTAAAGTCATCGGTAAAAACATAGATCTAAGCTCTGAAACCATCGATAACTACATGACCAAAAATCCTGAGGTTCTATCTGAAGAAGATCCTATTGCTTTTGCTCTTAACAGAATGTCAGATGGTGGATACAGACATATACCAATTACTCGTAATGGCAAAGTAGGATTTATGCTTTCTATTAAAGATATAGTTGATCAGATTGCGCAGACTTATAGGAAGAGGATTTTAAACTTGCCGCCTAATTTAAAACAGACTACTTCCCAATACGGCGGCTAGGAGCGTGTAACCCAGCCCATATTTATTAACTGAGATCTTTATATTTAGTAAAGTTGGGCTGG
>JAQCFG010000095.1 GCA_027618255.1 Cyanobacteriota bacterium | reverse complement strand
TTAGTTGTTAGTTAAAAGAGCTGTTTTAGCCAAACTCACTCAGTCTCTTGATCGCAAAGAGATTTATATTCTCCTTGGCGCAAGGCAAGTTGGCAAGTCTACTTTGATGACGACGCTCGCCAAGCAAACCGGACAAAGTTATCGTTTTTTGAATCTAGAAGACCCAAGAGATCTTGCTGTCTTTAATGATGGCTACACTAGTTTCATTAAAGAAGTCAAAGAAGATTTGATTTTTATAGATGAGTTTCACTACTACCCAAATATCACCTCTGTCTTTAAAGCTCTATATGATCTCAACCCAGAGAAAAAAATCTACGCATCAGGATCTTCAAGTCTTGAAATTCATAAACACCTGCAAGAATCGCTTGCTGGCAGAAATATCAATCTCAAAATCTATCCGCTTTCTTTTAATGAGTATCTAGAACGGTTTGGTTTGATGTTACCAGAGATAGAAGAACATATTGAAATCAAACAACGAGATGAACTTAAAAACAAGCTTGAAGACTTCATTCGTTACGGAGCAATGCCTGGACTCATTGAGCTTCAAGATCAAGATGATTTTGAATTAGTAGCAAGCGAGAAGCTCTACAGTATCTATCAAACCTATATCTCTAAAGACATCAAGACCTTCCTCAAAGACGAGTCTATAATCAATTTCAACAAACTAATAGAATATTTTGCAATTAATGATACGCAAATGCTCTCTATTGGCTCTGTTGCAAACAAGCTCAAGCTCCCAGAAAGCCAAATACGCAAACAGCTTGAGGTGATGACCGAGACTTATACTCTCAATTTGCTCAAACCATTTTTTAAAAACAAAAACAAAGAAATCTCCAAAAGCCCCAAAGCATATTTTTATGACCAAGGTATAGCAAATGCTATCTTGCAAGACTTCAAGATTTTGAATAAGCGTAATGAACAAAGTCAAGGTGCTCTGCTAGAAAGTTTTGTTTATTGGGAATTAATCAAATCAATTGATGTCAGGTTCAAACTTAATTACTGGCGCAGCTATGACGAGCAAGAAGTTGATTTCATCTTGCAAAAAGACGGTGAGATCTTACCAATTGAAGTAAAGAAAGATACTGACAAGATACCAAGCGGGCTCAAAGCCTTTATTAGAGACTATCCTCAAACCAAGCAGGCTGTAGTCTTGACTCTCGAAGGAGAAGATATGGTGGATATCAAATATAAGGATACTGTGGTGAGGTTTTTTAACGTGGTTAAGGCTGGGAAGTTAAAGAGTCTTCTTTACTAAAATTCCTATCAAGCTTTAGATGCTGGATATGTGGATGATACCCAGACTTTGTGGATGTTTTAACGACAAGCTTCAGGTATAGTAAACCATTAGTTCTTAACTTCCTTCCCTGTAGTGAGCTTATACTGCTCTCTCCAGCCCCTATCAACAGCGGCTTTGATGTTTGTTACCCATTGATAATTACCATCAGCATCTTTTGGTTCCGGTGCTAGTGCAAGGAAACAATGCGGCTTCTTGCCTTCTTGATAAACCACATTGGGGCTAATCACAGCAAAGTCACCTGAGGCTACTGAGTCTCTATAAGCGCGTCCCCAATAATTATGCTGCGCATCTGCGTCGCCTGTTTTCATTTCAGCATAGTTATCAATCAAAATATGTGATGGCGGAAAACCATTGAGGCTGTTGTTGCCAGACTCATTTAATAAATCAATAGCGTTTGGTGGGTACTTACCAGCAACCCCGCGACCTTCTTCAAACCAAACTGGCCTACCACTAAAGATCGAAGCAAACTTCTTGAAGCAATACTTAGGACAACGTACAAAAAGCCCATGAAAAAAATTCTTGGTTCTGTCAAGGAAACCTAAATTATCAGGGTGTTTCGGAGATTTAACAAAATCCTGATTGGCTTTATTGATCAAATCACCGCGTGATAAAAATCCAGCACTATATTTTTTAAGAGCCTGCTCTGATTCAATAAGATCATTTAGATATGGTCTCAAATCACGAGAGCAAAGAATAATCTTGTGCCCGCTTTCATAAAGATCCTTGAGCAGTTCTTCAGCGCCAGGTCTAAGCACATAGTAGTGCCCCAGCTTTGTTTGCTTGATAGTGTAGCCTTCTTTTTCAATTTGCTTGCGTACTTTGGCTTTGCGCAAATCTCTTTTATAGATATCACCAAACAATAAAGTCTCATCAACATCAATAACCAATGTTTGATTTTCAGGATCGCCCTTGTAAGGAATTTCTGCTTTGTGAAGACCATCATTATCAGCATTTCTTTCAGCCCGAACTGCCGCACTCGCTTTAACTTTGCTATCTTCAGCAGAATTTAAGCGCTTCGCCGCAGTTGCTTGCGAGCTAGTGGCCGAGCTTGCAGGCTCAACTTGTTTTTTGTTAAATATGTTTCCAAGTCCCATCTTGGGTTATCCAGTCTTAGCTAAGTTAAGACCAGATAAGCAGAATTATAGCAATACGCAATACAAAATGCAAGTTGGTTAATATGGGCTGGGTTAACGATCCTAGGCTGCTAGAACTGCATCTGCACTAAGTTCAAAGCTAGGTCCTTGCGTTGAAGCAATATGGATTGATTTGAAATAAGTACCCTTAGATGAGCTAGGTTTATTTTTTTGTATTTCTTGGATAGCAGCTTGAAGGTTTTTGATTAAATCTTCATCAGAAAAACTAGACTTGCCAAATGGCATATGAACCACTGCGCCTGTCTTCTCAGCACGGAAAGTTACCTTACCAGCTTGAAGCTCTTTAACAGCTTTGGCTACATCAGCAGTAACAGTACCGTCTTTAGGGTTAGGCATCAAACCTCTTGGTCCAAGTACTCTACCTAATTTACCAAGTAAAGGCATACAATCAGGAGCGGCAACCAAGACATCAAAGTCCATCCAGCCCTCTTCCATTCTTTTAACAAGCTCTTCAGTGCCAGCTTCAATAGCACCAGCAGCTTTAGCTTCTTGTACTTTCTCACCCTTGGCGATAACAGCTACTCTAACTGTTTTACCAGTACCAGCAGGAAGAGAAACAGATGCTCTCACTTGCTGATCATTCGCTTTGGTATCAACGCCTAATTTGGCTGAAAGTTCAAATGTTTGATTTGCTTTTGATCCTGTCTCTGAAATAAACTTCTTAAGTTCAGTGATCGCTGTTTTGGGATCTACTTGACCTCTAAACTGCTCTCTGAGCTCATTTATCTTCTTACGTCTCTTACTTAATTTAGCCATATTCTCCTACCTTTTGTTTTGTTTAAGTAGTTCTAACGAACCGCTTAGGCTGTTTTGTTTGGTTATGCTACTAATTCAGCAATAACTCCCATACTTCTTGCAGTACCTGCAATAATTTTCTTCGCTGCATGAATGTCATTAGCATTCAAGTCAGGCATCTTAGTTTCAGCAACTTCTGCAAGTTGTTGATCGCTGATTTTGCCAACTTTGTTCAAATGAGGAATAGCTGATCCTTTCTTAATGTTGATCTTTTTCTTGATCAAAACCGCTGCAGGCGGCTGCTTAAGAATAAAAGTAAACGATCTATCTTCATAAACCGAAATCAAAACTGGGATTATATAACCCATCTTGTCTTTAGTAGCTTCATTGTAAGCCTTGCAAAACTCCATGATATTAACACCATGTTGTCCAAGCGCCGGGCCAACGGGTGGTGCCGGATTTGCTTTGCCAGCCTCAAGCTGAAGATTGATATAACCTGTTATTTTCTTTGCCATATGTTTAGCTCCTAGAGCAAGCTATGATTATAGCAAGCCAATGGAAGACGCTATACATAAAGAAAAAATAAACTTGGTGCATTCCATCATCAAACTCGCTTTAGCAGAAGATCTAGAGCCAAATGGCGATATTAGCGCCCCCTGCTTAACTAGTAAAACAGCCAAAGCCCAGATTATCGCCAAAGAGCCGGGCGTCATGGCTTGCTCCTGGCTAGTGGAAGCGGTGCTGAGACAATATGACCCCAATACTACTTTTAATATCATTTCTAATTGCCAAGACTCACTGTCTTTTGAAGCAGGTCAAATTCTATTTACAATTGAAGCTAATAGTCGCAACATAGTCGCAACCGAAAGAACCATACTCAATTTTTTGCAAAGACTCTGCGGCATCGCTACTTACACCAATAAATTAGTGAAGCTCATCCAAGACTACCCAGTCAAATTATTAGACACCCGCAAAACTATGCCAGGAATGCGAGTACTAGAAAAAGCAGCGTTTAAGTATGGCGGCGGCACTAATCACAGATTCAATCTTAGTGATATGGTCATGCTCAAAGAAAATCATCTTGCCTGTATTGAGGATTTATCCGAGGTGATTTCCAAATTCAAAAACGAAGCTATGAAAATCGAAGTTGAAATCAACAAAGACAATCTTGCTAAATTAGAACTTGCCATTCAAGCAGGTGTCGATCAAATCATGCTCGACAATTTCTCGCCGGCAGAGATTAAAGAATTGAAAAACAAGATTGCTCTATTGCCTATGCCCCAGCCTAAATTAGAAGCTAGCGGCGGCATCAATGAATCCAACCTAGTTGACTACGCAAAGACAGGCGTTGACTATATTTCAACTAGCATAAGTTTTACTAAGGCTAACAATATAGATTTATCCCTAATTATTACGGATTAATGACATCATTTCTTGAAATCTCAAGCCATGCATTAACTTGCTGATCATAAATCAAAGTCAAAGTATCATTAGCTCCAATCATAAATTTAACAGCTGAATTTAATATGATGTCCGTCGTATCAGGATCAGTATCAACTTCATGGTCAATCACAACAAT
>JAQCFG010000094.1 GCA_027618255.1 Cyanobacteriota bacterium | reverse complement strand
TCGAAATTCACAGGGGAAATTTACTACTGTTGATATAGCTAAATGTTTTATAGGCTTATATGATAAAAAGTTTGCAGGCTTAGATGATTTGCTTATATTTTTAACAGAGACCTTAAAGCCAATAAGTCATCAACTCGATCCTCAACGATTTCACGCCATCCTTAGCGGATGCATGTTGTTTGATCCAAAACTTTATAAGGATTTGTATCAAACACTTACTCAATCCTTAGCTGAGGGCTTAGAAATAAAAGATCCAAGTATTCTATCTAGTTCATTTTCTGGTCTTTCCCAAAAAGATCCAAACATGATTGAGCCACTATTGCAAGAGATGGAGAAACAACTTGACAAGAATATTGATTTTATGGGGCTTAACGAGGTCTCAGATATTTTTTATTCATTGACTTACAATACTAGCCCAACAGCCAAAAGTATTAGGACTAAGCTGAAGCAAAGACTGGTGACTGTGTTAGATGAGAATTTAGGCATGCCACCGGCAGAAGCTTATAAAGCTTTTGCCAAGATTTGTTATAGCGCACGTTTCTATGATGATCATTTAGCAGTAGCAACTAATGCATTGTCTTCAATGTTGAAAACAGCTAGGGAATTGCCTTCGGGAGTCATTGCATATTCTTCTGTTCTAAGTGGTCTTCGTTTGAATCCTATACAGCACTCTGCTTTGATTGAATCTATTCTTGATATTTTAGCAAGCGATCAGCACTCTAGCAATGAAGAGCGGGGATTCCTATTAAGAGAATTAGTACTCCTGCAGTTTGCTGGCAAGGGTGAAATTGCTTGTAATGCAAAATTGTTAGATTATATCAAAATGCTTCAAACAAATTTGCCTGATGCATCAGAGAGTGATAAGACAACAGGATCTTCAACTGAAGCTAGAATTTTTACGGGTCTAGAAAATGCAGGGCTCGGCTTAGAATTGATTGCAGCTAAATATGTTGATGAAATTGAAATGGATATCTTCATACCACAATTGAAGCTAAATATTGAAATTGATGGACCTTTGCATGAACTTGACTTAGTGAAAAAAGACAATGAATTGAGAGATGCTTATTTATTTGAGACTTATGGTATCAAAACTTTAAGAGTAGCTTTAGAGTCTGGAAATTATAAGACTGTTGAAGAGATAGTTGCAGAGATAGTTGCAGAGATTAAGAAGCATCTCATGACCTTGGCTTAATTAATTCATACCTCACAGACTCAATAACAACCCTATCCTTGGCTTTGCTTGTTATAACTAGATGTTCTAATCCTTGTCCTAGTTCAAACTCTCCAAGTGGATGCCAGTAATTGCAATCTTGATTCTGATTGACTTTGACTTCAGTAATCCCTGAGCCATGGGTGATGATGAAACTAAGATCTTCTGCGAGTTTCTTTTTTGATTGAGGCCATTTAGCAGATACTCTATAAAGACCAGCTTCTTTGATTGCTATGTCCCAACTTATACTATTGGTTCTATCTTTTTTGAACCAGGCTTTTTTACTTTCTAGGTAATTTTTTTTCTTTTTCCATTTGCCTGAGAGCTCAGCTGTGTCGATGTTGTATTCTTGGATTGGATTGAGCTGCGCTTCACCGGTCCAAACTCTGACATAGTCAACATAGGTATGATCTGGCAGCTTACCAAAATCATCTGTTGCCCAGCCACCCATCTCAGTACTAATAATCATATGCATCGGAATATTGGCGATACGCGGATTAGTCCATCTTTCAACTTCAATGTCATCAATAAACCAAATCAATAAACCTTCTTGCCAATAGAGTCCAAACTTGCGATAGCCACCTGGGGCATCATGCGAGACAGAATACCTCTCTCCCATTGACTGGCGAGTTTTTCTGTAACCATTCCAGTGAGCGGCATAGTGGAATTGATTTGGTCCCCATTCACTAAGGTGTTCCATGATATCTATTTCCATCCCCTTGGTGCCGTCAATATTGAAAGTAGACCAAGCTTGGGGCACAACCCGGTTTGGCATTAGCCAAAAAGCAGGCCAAAGACCGGCGCTCTTGGGTAGTTTCATTCTTGCTTCAAAGTAGCCATATTGTTGTGTGAATTTGCCGAAGCTATTAATTTGTCCGGAGTGATAGTTTCTTTGAAATTTTTGACCTTTGATGTCTGTAAGCTGGTGTTTGCCTTGATTAGAACTAATCACAAGATTGCCATTGGCTGTTGTGATATTCTCGTCTAAGAATAAACATATTGAGCCACCAAGCTGCACTCTACCTCGTGGCAAGCTTGTGTTCCATTTATTGGTATCTAAATTATCAAAGTCATCAGAGAAACTAAGTTGCCAATCGCCAGGGATTGGTGGTTTGTCATACGATGCTAATGCCGCTAGTGGACTCAAACAGAGAAGGTAAATTAGAATTAAAGTATGTCTCATTATTGCAGGGCTTCAACTACTATTCTAACGTCATCATCACTTAATTCAGGATAAATTGGTAAACAAAGTATGTTTTGGCTTGCTTTTAATGAGTGAGGGAAGTCTTCAGGTCTATGACCAAGATGCTCATAGAGTTTTTGCATATGTAGCGGCAGTGGATAGTAAACCTCTGAAGAGATTCCTTTATCTGCCAGCTCTTGTTTGAGCTGGTCTCGATTAGCATCAACTGCAATGGTGTACTGGTGATAAATATGACTTGATTCTGGAATGCATTTGGGACTTTGTGCTCGAGTGATTCCTTGATTGTAGATCTCGGCAATCTCAACACGCCTGTTATTCCAGGTGTCTATATGTTTGAGTTTGATTCTCAAAATAGCAGCTTGAATTTCATCCATCCTTGAATTGACTCCAAGCTCGTCGTGGTAATAGCGTCTATCAGAGCCGTGTACTCTAATACGACGCAAGCGCTTAGCAAGCTGGTCGTCATTAGTTGTGCACATGCCAGCGTCGCCAGCGGCAGAAAGATTTTTGGTTGGGTAGAAACTAAAAGTACCAATGTCTCCTATGCCACCAACTCGTTTATCATTGTATTTGGTACCAAAAGCTTGAGCAGCATCTTCAATCACTTTGAGATTGTGTTTGCGGGCAACTGCCATAATTTCATCCATCTGCGCAGCTTGACCGTAGAGGTGCACAAGAATAATAGCTTTGGTCTTGTCTGTAATTTTCTTTTCGATTTCTTGTGGATCGATATTGTAAGTCTCTGGATTAATATCCGCAAAAACAGTTGACGCGCCAGTTTGATCAATTGCTTCAGCTGTTGCAGCAAAAGTGAAAGGAGTAGTTATAACTTCATCTCCTGCTTTGATATCAAGCGCGAGTAATGCAATATAAAGTGCGTCTGAACCATTGGCGCAAGTGATAGCGTGTTTGACTCCAAGAAACTCAGCGGCTTCTTGTTCAAAGGCTTGTACGTTGGGTCCAAGAACAAAATGTGCAGATCTAAGTACTTCTATTACAGCTTGCTCAACTTCGTTTTGAATTTGAGAATATTGTGCCTTTAGATCTAGCAGGGGTATTTTTTTGGTCGTTGTAGACATAATGTCATTATGACATTGCGAGTAACGAATGTGACGAAGCAATCCAGTTAAAAGATTTAATCAATGCATTAGGTTGCCACGCTCTGCGGGCTCGCAATGACAATATCTAAGCTGCTTTAGCTTTTTTGGCCTTCCGTTTAGCCACTTTGGCTGCTCTTTTTACGCCACGTTGTTGTTTGTCTGGGTTGATTTTTTTACTCATATCTGTCTCCGAGACTGTAAATACTAGCATACCCTCTAGGCATTAGGCCTGTTGCGAAACGAAGTTTTGTAGTACAGGTCGCCTGAAAAAAGGTAGCAACCGTGCGGAATGCACGTGTTGCCCTAATTGAGATCTCAACTTTCGCATCAAGTCTATTATGTAGCTCTGATCTTTGCTAGAATTGTATCAATGAAAACGAACTGTAATGACCATGGTTCTTGTCCTTCCATAGCTTTGAAGGATACAGAGCTAATGGAATATAAAGTAAAAATAAACAAGAATTGGCAATTAATAGATACAGAGCCTAAGCAGCTTGTTAGGGATTTTGAGTTTGATACTTACCTGGCTGGTCTTGATTTTGCAAATCAAGTTGCTCAAATTGCCGAAGAATTGAATCATCATCCTAATATGATTTTGGGTTTTAAAAAAGTCCGAGTTGAGTACTATACTCATAATGCTGGTGGTTTGACTGAGATGGATTTTGATGCGGCTGCTAGAATAGATTTATTGCTCGCGTAAGTGTAGTGATATCAAGGACGTAACTCTTTGAGCGTTGTTTTATGACGCAAGACAAGAGTTGCTTCCATCCCTTTTAGGGCCTATAACTCAGCTGGTAGAGTGTTTCCATGGCATGGAAGAAGTCAGCGGTTCGAATCCGCTTAGGTCCACCATTCTCAGTAATCCGATTTATTATTGTGGTTCAATTTTTAAACAATTAACTAGAATATCATCCATAACAGTTCGATATTTTCTAATACAAAGTATATATCTACCTAAATGATATAGTTTTTTGATTGTGACATAGCCAAACATTACATTTAAGAATATTTGGAGATATAGATTGTCAAGATTGTTGTAAATCAAGCAAGAGGTTAGTATTGTTGCATAAAGTGGAAACGTGAGTGCTACCTTGGCTGATCCTTCTAGAGAAAGATTTGTACGTGGATCTTTGACACGTTCGAATAATCCAACTTTCTTTAAAGAAGAGTCTTTGTGTATATTACGTGTGATTGTTATTTCTTGAGTTTCTTGGTCATTGATAACGAGGTTATATTCATAATCAATCAGTAGACCGTAGAGCAACCATTTGTTTATATTGTTTGGAAGTTTATAATTAATACTTGCAAGTATATAGTCTAATTTCTTTGCGTCACGCTCTTTTAAGGAATTGAGGCTAATTAAATCAAAGAGTATTGCCCCGTCTTGACGATCTTTGACAGGACTATCAAAAGGCAGATCCGTATGAAACCTTAATTTCACAGATTGATCAGATCTGGCTATTTGTAATATTGAATTATAAACAAATGCTTCTTTTGAACAATTGTGCTCAAGGTCTTGCATAAAGCTTCTTGCGGAGCCTTTGTTTGCCATGATTTTGAATCGTTTTTTAGTTCTGAATAGAAAAGAGATCATCGTTGTGTTGTTAATCTTGTTTAATCAATTAGTTTAATAACCTTCCAAAAAATCTTCTTACAAGCAAGCTCTCTAATTTGCTCACGGCTTAATCTACGTGCAATCCAGTTTAGTTTCTCGACTTCGGTTTGTCAACCCCTCGATTTAGGAAGCCACTTTTTCTAAAAGAGAGATGACAGAGCCAGACTTTGCTGTGTCATCTTCGATCCTAGCCTTATTCTGAGCAAAGGCGAATACTCCGAAGCTTGTTCAATTTCAAAGTAATGATGCTGTTATAAATTAATTTGCTTCGGGGATGAGCTGCGCG
>JAQCFG010000093.1 GCA_027618255.1 Cyanobacteriota bacterium | reverse complement strand
AGCTTTTGATGATAACGCAGGAAACTCTTATGCCGGAATCACAGACAATGGTACCTGGAATTTTACTACTGCAGCTGCTGCTGCAGCGACGGTCAATGGCTGGACCAATAGCGCCTGGGGCAAGCGTTTGAAAATAACTGTAGACAATACCAAAGTTAATGGCGATCTCACGGACTTTCCTATTTTGTTAGATCTTAATGACCTTAGCTCTAAGAACTTCTTTGGTAATATTCGTTCTGATGGTGGCGATATCAGAATTACTCAAGGAGATGGCATGAGCCTAGTTCCAACAGAACTTGTTTCTGTTGATACAACCAATAATCAAGGTGAGCTTTGGTTCAAGGCACCAGCGCTTAGCGGCACGGTGGATACTGATTTCTATGTCTACTACAACAACAATAATGCAACTATGCTTAATGCAGATCACCCACTTGGCAAGCATGCTGTATGGTCCAATGGTTTTGTTGCTGTCTATCATATGAGTGAAGATCCTAATGGAGACACTACTGGCGTCATGAGAAACAGTGTTGCAAATCAATACCATGGAACTCCATCAGGGACAATGACTAGCGCTGACAAGGTGGCTGGTCAAGTTGGTAACGGCACAGACCTTGATGGAACTGATGACTATATCAATGTCGGCGATATTACTGGAGTTGATTTTGGCTCAAGTAACTTTGAGTTTACTGCTTGGGCGAAGCATGACAATACAGCTAATCAGGATCATATATTTGGTAAAGATAGCAATACCAACGGAAGGCAATTTGAATTTAGAACAGACGCTTCTGGTGGTATCGTATTTAGTTACTGGAAGTCGGGTGCTGTTCAGGTTAATAAAACCCAGGCTACGGTTTTGAGCGACACCAATTGGCACTTAATCGGAGCTCTTAAGCGTGGTAGTAGTTTTGAAATATACAAAGATGGATCTAAGATAGGTAGTGGTACTAGTACTGGTACTCATGGAGCCATGGACTCTACTAATGCTCCTTTGTTCTTTGGTAGAAGAGAGTATTCAGGGTTTACAGAGGAATTTGACGGCAAGCTTGATGAAATGAGAATTGCAAATAAAGCTCATAGTGAAGACTGGATAGAAACTGAATTCAACAACCAAAACTCTCCTGGCACTTTCTACACAGTTGCTGGAACAGTCACTGCAGTTGGCGATGACGGAGTCCCTAAAGTAAGTTCAACCTATCCAGCTAATAGAGCTGATAGGTTCCCGCTTGCTGCAAACCTATATATTGAATTCAACGAAAATGTACAAGCCGGCTCTGGTAATATCACAATCAAAAAAACAAGTGATGGTAGCACAGTAGAAGCAATTGCAATTGGCTCCGCTACCATCTCGGGAGCAAGAGTTACTATCAATCCAACCAGTAGCTTAGTCAAAGGGACTGAGTACTATGTAGTGATTGATAATGGGGCAATTGAGGATACTGGCTCAACAGCCTTTACAGGAATCTCAAGCATTGATGGTTGGAGGTTTACAACAGAAGCTGGCAAATCAACTATCAATAACCCGAATAATTTATTTATGCTGGGAGAATAGCCTAAGACTTTAACACAGATATTTGAATCTCATGATCTTTGCTACCAGTATAATTAAAACTAAGTGCTTTACTTGAATCTATTGCACGTGCAAAATCCTCAAGGCAAGTTGCTTGACCTGAACTAAGATTAACAATAGCTTTGGCTTTGATTTCAAGTAAGGCAAGAGTCTTGCTTATAAAGTCATCTATGTGGATAAAGTCTCTAACTATCTCACCAGCTTGGTTTGCATTAATATTCAATACTTGACCTTGCTCAATTTTGGATTTGAAGATTTGATAAACTCCTCTTTGACTTGGTTCACCGCCATAAGGATTTGAAATACGAAGTATCAAATACGCAGGGAAACGGTCTTGAACCAGTTGTTCTAGCTTTAGTTTATAACGTCCGTAGTCATTAATGGGCTCTGGATTAGTTTTGACATCAGCTCCTTCTAGACGAGTTTCACCATAGATAGCAGCACTTGAGAAAAACACAAAGTAAGTATCTCTAGGGATAGAACCAATAAACTCAGATTCCGCTTGCAAGTCATTAAAATGAGCAGCATGGATCACAGTGTCGTAAGCTTGAGTGACACCAACAGAACGGTCATATACCTGGATCGATTCCAAGTGTTTTGCAAGATGGCTGCCAAGGTAACCAGCCCCACCGATAATTAAAGTAGAGCCTAGTTCCATCTTTGTTTAGCTAATTTTCTGATACCTTCAAGCCCAAGTTCTTTATTTACAATATTGATAACTCCATTAGTATCGCGCTCAATAATCGTATAACTAAGTGGGTAAGCACTAATACTTGAATTACTCAAGAGTATTGGTTTAGAGACATAGCCATCAGTCTTGGTACTTTGATAAGTTGAGAATTCATAGTATGAAGAATGGGCAACTAATTCAAGCTTGAGCTTGGGATATTTATTTAGAAATGCAATCGTTCTTGGTTCAAGAGGTTTATAAGCAAAAATATAGACAGAACTTTGATCACGCTCGAGTTTTTCTAGTTGATTTTTCAACCAAACATATTGTTCAGTCGCTTCTTCTGGCAAAAATTCTGGGACGACAGCTTCTGTGACATTGTCTAGAACCAAGACAGTCACAGCTTGTGTCTTTAATATATAATAAGGGTCATGAATAAAGTCAGAGATAGGCATGGAGCCACGCTGTTCGTTAGCACCAATAACTGAATAGTAAGGAATCTCAAACTTGGACAAGTCCTCAGCGATACCAGCAAAAAGTCCATAATGGTCAGTAGTATAGACTTGGCTACCACCAAAAATCACAAAATCCACAGGCAAGTTAGAGCTGCGTTGAATCAACTCCCTGATAGTCTCCTGCAAAAGCACTTGCGACTCTTCATACAAAACAATGCTGTTAACGGCTGGTTTTAGCGTATCCGATTGGCTAAATATAGTTTGTCCATTAATCGGGGCTGGGTATAAATTAACATCAGAAACAAAGGCAATACTAAGTCGCTCTTGTGTTGGCTTAATTGTCTCTGATTTGTATTCTAGTGAGTGTTCACTTTTCATGCGATCAAGTCGCAAAAAACGAGAGAGATTAAAAGCCTGACAAGGAAGGCTAGTAATAAAAATCAATAACGCCACCAGCCGTATCATTTAAAGCCCCTCAATAAGTTCAATCAATTCTTCTTTAGAAGTAGTAGCGGTACCAAATTTTTTGACCACTATACTAGCAGCAAGGTTGCCAATTATCGCAGCTTCTAAAGCCGTTGCACCAATTGCAAGAGCTGCTGAATACAAGGCAGAGACCGTATCTCCTGCACCCGAGACATCAAAAACCTCACTTAAATTAAAAGCGGGGATAAGGTCTAAAGTCTTGTCACCAAACAATGCCATCCCTTTAGCACCGCGAGTAATTAATAATTCTTTAGCCTCAAGTAATTCTTTCATTGCAAGACCAGCGGTTTCAAGTTCTTGATTTGTTTTAATCTTAATAGCAAGTAATGCTTCTGTGTCAGGTTGGTTTGGAGTAAATGAATAAGCACCCTTGAATTTAGTTAAGTCTCCATTACTGTCTACAATTGACTTTCGTTGAGCGGCAAGCTTGATTGCTTTAGCAGCAAGCTGTTCACCAAAAATACCATTACTATAATCAGAAAGCAAAACTAAATCATAGTTCGCAAGTTCTTTGGCGTAAGCTTCTAGAATCAACTCTTGATCATTGGCACTAAGCTCAGAACTATCCTCACGATCAACTCGAAGAACTTGCTGTTGAACTCCTGTGCCGTTATCAGGATTGGAACTTGAATTAGAAATAATTCTAGTTTTGGTTGTTGTTAATCTATTTTTGTCACGTACCATTATTAGTTTAATAGATTGCTCTTTGCAAATTGCTTCTAAAGAATCAGCGCCAGCGTCGTCTCCTGAAACACCAATCAAACAAGTCTCTACACCAAAACTAGCTAAATTGGCAGCCGCGTTTGCTGCGCCACCAAGCTTGAAATTGGATTCAATGTACTTAAATATAATGACTGGTGCCTCGCGAGATATTCTCTCTGGTTGTCCCAATAAGTATTCATCTAAAATAAGATCACCAAGCACTAAAACCTTGGCTTGATCAAGACGGGCGACAATATCCAAAAGTCTTGATTTATCAAGGCTGGAACTGTTTATTGTCTGTTTATTAGGGGTTTTAGCTGTCATATGAATAATCTAGACATACCAGTTTAGCATATAGATATCTAATTTAACAAATAATATAACTAGGCAATAAGCAATGACCAAACCAAAATCAATTAAATTATTAGCACTGCTGATTTACTGTTTTGTCTTTATACAGTCGCCAGTTGTTGCTGGCTGCGGCACGTTTACAGAAAGTACATTAAAGTCAAGTCTCGGTGACCCATTTGGAGTCACTGCAGGCGATTATGATGGTGATGGTGATATAGATATAGCCGTAGCAGAAGCTTCTTTAGATAAAATAGTTTGGTATGAGAATGATGGCAGTGAAGGATTTGCAACTGCTCATAATGTCAAAACCAGTTACTCCGACCCCATGATGTTAGTCACTTATGATGTCAATCAAGATGGTTACCTGGATTTAGTTTCAAGTCAAGACCCAACAGCTTCTGGTGATAATGATGATGTCATTGTATTTGTAAACAATGGAGACGGTTCTGTGTGGACTGAATACCTAGTCGTCGGAACAGTCAATAGTTGTAAAGCAATTGACTTGGCTGATATAGACAATGACGGGGATATAGATGTAGTTGTGGCAGACAGTCAAGATGACAATGTCATGTGGTACAAAAACGATGGCAGTGAGGGATTCACAGAACAGACAGTGATAACCGCTTTTGATGCGGCAATTGGCGTGCAACTTGGAGATATCAACAGTGACGGCGAGATGGATGTATCAGTAAGTTCACAAGGAACTTCACAGGATATCATCTGGTACGAAAACGACGGCAGTGAAAACTTTAGTGCAAATGCTCATACCATCGATTCAACTTATTCTGGACAATATCATGACCTCGTTGACCTTGATGGAGATGGAGATTTAGACTTAATCATTGCTAGTCATGCTGGTGATCTACTCAGCTGGTATAAAAACAATGGTAATGAAACGTTTACAGACATGGGCGATATTGCTTCAGGATCAACTGACCTTGATGAAGCTAATATGCCACATGCTGGCGACTTAGATAATGATGGTGATATTGATATTGTATTAGGTGCATGGGCATCTAATAAATTTATGTGGTTTGCAAATGATGGTAGTGAGAGCTTCACTAAAACTGTACTCAAAACAACTACCGATGCAAGAGAAAGCTTCCTTGTAGATCTAGACGGTGATGGCTATATAGACATTATTCAAGCTGGTGGTGCTAATGATGATGTCATCTGGTACCAAAGTGATTGTACTAATGCCGGACCTGCGCAACTATTTTTTGTACCTTAAGGCTAAGATCTCCTATATAATATGACTATGTCTAATCAACAAGTCAAACTAATCAAAAAAGATATAAGCACTGA
>JAQCFG010000092.1 GCA_027618255.1 Cyanobacteriota bacterium | reverse complement strand
GATCCAACGCATGAGACTACTATTGCACTTAAAGACTTGGATCTGCCGGCGGGTGTTGATATAGCAGTCCGCGTTTAGATTTACTTTTAAATCACCAGCTGCTGCGTTACGCTCATGATTTGTAATCATCATTGACGGCTCAGTCAACTCAGCTTACAAATCATTCGCAAGCCTTGCATCTGGCAATTTCTAAGCAAATCTAAGTCTTGAGAATAAATGATTATTGACAAACTAAGAAACAAAATCCTCCCCCAAGTTCAAAAACCAGGGCAATATCTTGGTAATGAATGGGGAGCGGCTCACAAGGACTGGGACTCTGCTAAGTCTCGTATGGTTTTGGTTTATCCGGATCTTTATGAATTGGGCATGTCCAATTTTGGACTTAAATTACTTTATCAAATCGTCAACAATCATCCTGACTATCTTTGTGACAGAGCCTTTGCGGTGATGCCTGATATGGAAGAGATGATGCGCGCCAATGAAATGCCGCTTTGGTCTTGGGAAGCCAATAAGCCGCTTGCAGAGTTTGATTTTATTGGTATCTCGCTTGCTTACGAGCTTTGCTACACCAATGTACTTAATGTACTTGATCTTGCCGGACTGCCGCTTAAAACCAAAGATCGTGATCTTAGTCACCCACTGGTTTTTGCAGGAGGACCTGCTTGTTTTAATCCTGAGCCAATGGCTGAGTATTTTGACTTCTTTATTATCGGAGATGGAGAGGAGTTGATACTTGAGATTCAAGCTATCTTAATAGGGCATAGGGAGAAGGGAATAGGGAATAGGGAAGAGCTGCTTTATGAACTTGCGCAATTGCAAGGTATCTACGTTCCATCTCTTTATGAACTAGACGAGAATTTTATTCCACAACCAATCCCGTCTCCCGTTTCCCCCATCCCTTATCCCGTCTTGAAGAGGATTACTCAATACCTCACTGACGCCAATAACCCAATCTCTGGTCCAATTCCGCATATCAAAACAGTGCAAGACAAACAAGTACTTGAGATACGCCGTGGCTGTGATCGTGGTTGTCGTTTTTGCCAAGTTGGTTACACTTACTTGCCAGTGCGTGAGCGCTCTGCAGAGGATCTTTTGAGATTGAGCGGGGAGTCGGTTAAACAATCTGGTTATGAGGATATTACTCTTTTGTCACTGTCAGCTAGTGACTATACTTGCCTGACAGAAGCTGCCCATGCTATCAATGATGAGCATGCCCAGAACGGTGTTGGTTTATCAATGCCATCACAGCGTGCTGATAGATTCAATGTGCAGCTTGCTGACGAGGTTTCAGGTGCGCGCAAATCTGGAATGACTTTTGCACCGGAAGCTGGCACCGAAAGAATGCGTCGCATTATTAATAAGGGATTGAGTGAGGCTGAAATCAAGCGTGCCATACAAGGTACTTATGACAAGGGCTGGAAGCAAGTCAAGCTCTACTTTATGATTGGTTTACCCTTTGAAGAAGATGCTGATCTTGACGGGATTATCGATATTCTAGAATGGGCAGCGAATTTGCACAGAAGCACTGGAGTTGATGGCAAATGCA
This sequence comes from Cyanobacteriota bacterium, assembly GCA_027618255.1. Taxonomy (NCBI): domain Bacteria; kingdom Bacillati; phylum Cyanobacteriota; species Cyanobacteriota bacterium. The sequence goes on along the minus strand of JAQCFG010000092.1, from coordinate 4,167 downwards.
GAAAAGCACCTCTTAAAATCACTTGCACCATTAGTACTTTTGTACCCAAAACATTTACTGCGTTTCAGTGGTTCCCGCAATGCAGTGTTGCTGAGTTTTATCGCAAACAAAAATATCTTCGTGATGGCTTAAGACAAAGACGAGTAGCAAAACAAATCAAACTCAACTGTACTGAACCTGAGCTTGCAATGATCGAGTCTGTTTTGTCGCGTGGTGATCGCAGGTGGGGAGAGGTTATCCAAAAGCTTTGGGAGACTGGTTCTCGTATGGACTCTTGGTCTGAGCATTTTAATATCAATCGCTGGCAGCAAGTTGCTGCTGAGTGTGGTTTGAATATCGAAGAGGAAGTGAGCAAAGATAGAGAACCAGGTTCAAAGCAGCCATGGGATGTTTTGACTATTGGTTTTACTGACAAGTTTTTATTGCATGAATGGCAGCAAGCTGTTGCAGAAATAGAGACTGCGCCTTGTACCGAAAATAAATGTCACGCTTGCGGTGTATGTTTTAATCTCAATGTCAAAAATATTGTTGGAGTAGATCTTTCTGACTCAAATCCATTTATAGAAACGCTTAATCAAGATGAAAGATTGGCTGATCAAGATGTCTTAAAACAAGAGTGGCTGATTAGGGCACAAAAATACCATGAGCTCTTGTTATTTTTAGATATTTTGGTCAATACTGGTATGACTGTGATAGAGCATGTGCAGCGAGTTTCAGATAGACTACCCAAAATAATTGTTAAAAATACAGTCTGTAAACAACGAGTTAAATTAAAAATTACTAAGCTTGGGGACTATAGATTTGCTTCACATTTGGATTTTCAGAGGCTTTTAGAGCGTGCTTTCAGGCGTTCTGGGCTGCCCTTGGTACACACCATGGGTTTCAATCAACGTATCAAGATTAGTTGGTTGAGTGCTCTGTCGTTATTTGTTGAGAGTATGGGGGAATACTTGATTATAGAGCTGGCTGAGGTATTTGACGATCTTGATAAATTAAAAGAAATTTTAAACCAAGAACTTCCAGAACAGGCTAGAATAGTAGAGGTGACGGTGATCTCTTCTAAAGAAAGATTATCCCTTGAAGATGTCCTAGAGACGGTTTATACAGCAAAGTTAATACAAGATGACGAGCTTTTCAGCCAGAATAATGATCTAGGTAATACAGATAAGGATGAATTTCAGCAGAAATTAGATCAACGTCTAACAACTTTTCTCGATCAGAGGGAGATCGTAGTGACAGGGGTTAAGAAAGACCCGAGAGGCAAGGGGCAATCTAAGAACATTAGAGACAATATCATCGATATGCAATTTTTGGATTCAGAACAATTAGAACTTAGGTTAAGGTCAACTCAAAGACCTGACGAGGTTCTTAATGCCTTTCTAACAAAGTCTAAATGGAGTATTTGTAAGCAAGAACAAGTGTTTAAGACAACAAAAACTTCTGAGCTAGTCTAGCTTTATAGCTAGTACCAGCGAAAATTTCCTAAGGCGATTTAAAGCCTGAAACATAAAAGGATAGGTTAAAATGAGACAATTAGTAATTTCCGAACAGGATAACGTTGCTGCATTGATGGACAATGGTAAAGCAATCGATTTCATTATTCAGAAAAATGATTTTAGTGTAGGTGATGTTTATGCTGTAACAGTAGAAAATATCATGCAATCAATTAATGCAGTGTTCGTTAAGCTGCAAGATGGACAAATGGGATTCCTTCATGCAAATGATATTCCAGGTAGAGGTTTACTCTACGACAGGTTGAGTCCTGGACAAAGACTTTTGGTTCAAATTGTTAAAGAACCCACTGGTAATAAGGGTCCTAGAGTTAATCTGGCGATTTCAATTCCTGGTAGATACTATGTACTTACTAGTGAAAATAAAAGTATTGCAATTAGTAGACGAATCAGTGAGAACACTGAAAGAGATAGATTGAGATCTATTACCAATTTAATGAAACCTGAAGAGCTTGGTGTTGTAATTAGAACCGAGGCTGCTGGACATAGTCAAGAAGAACTTGAAGAGGACTTCCTTACTATCTGGGAGAAATGGAAAAACATCGTTGATAAATACGACAGGCTCGATGGCTATGGTGCTATTTATAAAGAATCTGATTTTTTATACACCACACTTCGTGATCATTACAATACTAGTGTTGATGAGATAGTTGTTGGTGGCATGCAAGCTAAATATAAATGTCAAGAACATCTTAAAGGTTGGACTGGTAGAGAAGTTAATCTGACACATTATGATGCTGATCAAGTTTTGATCAAGACTGATGTCGTAAAAGAACTACGTAATTGTCTTTCCAATAGAGTTAACCTTCCAAGTGGTGGTTACCTGGTGATTCAAGGAATGGAGGCACTTACTGCAATTGATATCAATTCTGGTAAGTTCACTAGCTCAAACACTTTGCGTGAGACTGTTAGAAGAACTAATATGGAAGCAGCTGTCGAAATTGCCAGACAAATGAGACTGCGTAATATTGGTGGCATGATTATTATTGATTTTATTGATATGTCAGAAAGAGCAGATCGCATTACTGTAATGGAAGTGCTTGAAAATGCTCTTAGACCTGATAAAGCTAAGCCACAGGTAGGACAACTGTCGGATTTGTGTTTAGTTGAGATTACTCGCAAACGATCTGGACAAGCACTTGCTGAAACTTTTGGTAATACTTGCCAGCATTGTAGTGGTACAGGGGTCATCTTTAATTTAAATACTGATGATAGTCAACACAATCATGGTAATAGACGTCCAAGAAATTCTAATCAACGTAGTTATAATAATCGTCCTGAACGTAATGATCGCAGCGAACGTCCTGAACGTAATGATCGCAGCGAACGTCCTGAACGTAATGATCGCAACGAACGTCCTGAACGTAATGATCGCAGCGAACGCCCTGAACGTAATGATCGCAACGAACGTCCTGAACGTAATGATCGCAGCGAACGTCCTGAACGTAATGATCGCAGCGAACGTCCTGAACGTAATGATCGCAGCGAACCGTCTGATCGTAATGATAGTAGCGAACGAAGTGATCGTGGTGAACAGGCTGCTAATAATAATGATAGACGTAATAGTGGACGTAACTATAACCAAAAATCAAGCCGTTATAATAATCGTGACCAAAGAGGCGGACAGAGAAATCGTGGACCAAGACCAACTACTGACACTAAAGAAGATAGCCCAGGAACTACAACTGCAAACCCAGCTCAAGGGAGTCCGGAAGCTGCAGTAATGGCAGAAAAACAAGTACCAAAAGAAGCTCCGGAAACCAAAAGTCCAGCTGTAATTAGTTCAAGTGTCGATCGCAGCAAAACCAAAAGTTTTGGTGCTACGCATATAGTTGAAAATACTAGTAGTGCTATGCCCAAGTCTAGTGGTGATGAAGCGAAGACATAAGTTAGACTCGCTGTAGCTCGTCGGTTTCGCTATAATTGATTTGTGTCAGTGATTAATTATTCTTTAGAGACTGTTCAAAAAGCTTATGACAAGCTTGGTCCTTATGGTTTTAAGACGATTCATGTCGCTGGTACCAATGGTAAGGGATCTGTTTGTACTTTCTTAGAGCTTTTATATTTAAATATTTTGCCGGAAATCAAAATTGGCAAGTATACTAGTCCGCATATTTGGAATGTCACTGAGAGGTTTTCTGTTAATGGGAAGGATATTGATTTGGATGATTATTCTCGTTATCAGTCTTCACTCCCGTCTTCGCTTCGCTACGACGCGGCAAGTCGCTACGACGCGGCAAGTCGTTTCGACTCGACAAGTTGCGAGCAAAATTTAACAGAGTTTGAAGAAAAAACTTTAGTTGCTTTTGAGTATTTTAAACAAGAGCAAGTCGACATTGCGATACTGGAAACCGGCTTGGGTGGTCGTTTTGATGCCACCAATGTAATTCCAGAAGAAAATAGATTAGCTACTGCAATAACTAATGTGGCAATGGATCACATGGATTATTTAGGCAATAGTATTGAGGAGATTCGCCGCGAGAAGGAGGGGATTAAGCGCGAGTGCGTGCCGCATTTCGAAGCATCTGTCATTGCGAAGCCCGCAGGGGCGTGGCAATCTCCCAATGATCAAACTGGAAGCAATTTCTTACTCGCTCTTGAGATTTTTGAATCAATAAATAAACTACAAGTCAGAGAAGAAGAAAAACAAAAAGTC
>JAQCFG010000091.1 GCA_027618255.1 Cyanobacteriota bacterium | reverse complement strand
AACACCATCCTCTGTGTACTCATAACGCTTGTAGCGTCCTTCGCCTTCCCACTCCGTTGAGAACTTACCTCGTTCAATTTCTACCTTTGAGAAATCAAGATCATCAATAGTTCTAAAATGCTCAGACAAAAAGAAATCACTTAATACTAAAACAGGAATTTGATATTTCTCAGCCATGTTAAGCGCGCGAGCAGCTTGATAAAAAGCGTCTTCTGGGTCTTTAGGCGCCACAACGAAACGAGGCGAGTCACCATTACCAGCAATCATCAAATCAATATCAGATTGTTCTTGCTTAGTTGGAACTCCAGTTGAAGGACCACCACGAGAAACAACGATACACACAGTTGGTGTTTCCATCATTGAAGAAAGACCAACAGCCTCAATCATCAGACAGTAACCGCCACTAGCTGTTGCAGTTGCAGCACGCACACCAGCAGTACCAGCACCAACAACCATATTCATAGCTGCAATCTCATCTTCTACTTGTTTAATAACGATCTTTTCTTTTGGTCCAATAGTTGCAAGGTAGTGAAGTATACCCGTAGCAGGACTCATTGGGTAAGCGGAATAAAGCTTAAGTCCACCAGCTGCAAGTCCAAGACCAAAAGCCTCATTACCAGTCATAAACATCTTAGGTACTCCACTACCTTTAGGTTGAAATACTGCTTCTTTTACATGTTTCTCAGTCCAAGTAGCACCAAGGTTGAAAATAGCTTGGTTAAGATCAACGACTTCATCTCCTTTCTTTTGGAATTTGTGTTTAATAAATTCAAGTGGGATAGAAGTATCAAGATCTAGTGATTGAACTAGAGCACCAGACAACATAGTGTTGATCATAATTGGAGCGACACCAGTCAAGCCGGCTTCATCTACCATTGCTTTAAAATCCAAACCATAAAAATGAACGTCCGATCTCATTGCTTCGATATCTTCTTTTTTGATAGATCCAGCGTTATAAAAAACCAATCCGCCAGGTTTAACATCAGGAACGTGAACGGCAGGGCTAGTTTTGTTAAAGAGCAAAACTACTTCTGGCTGCTCGCCATGACAAAGCTGCTCATCTGCGCCAATTGCCATTTGTAACCAAACGTGACCACCACGAATCGCAGATTGAAATGAGTTGTATGCCAAAACATGTAGACCCATACGAGAGCAGGTCTTACCCAAAATCTCACCGGTTGAAGCGATACCGTCTCCGGCAGCTCCAGCTATTCTTACTATTACGTTTTTTGCGCTCATTTATAAATTACCTTTTGATTAACCTGTTAATTATATGACTTTAAGGGCAATCTCAGGAAGCAATTTTTGCTAATTTTAATAATAGCTATCGGGGACGCGCCTCATAGGTGTTAACACTCATTATCTCACTTGATTTATCATGAACTATAAGGTAAGATAAAGGGCATGCGAATTCTGTGTTTACTTATTTTAGTTATTGTTCAGATTAGTCCTGCCTTTGCCTTTCCGCAAACGATTTTCCCGAAGATCACCGCAGCTGGTGAAACACAAAATCAACTGCAGATTTATATCAACAAAGAATATATAGAACAACTTGAGCTAAGAAAAAGTATCAAAGCTCAATACGATCTCAAAAACGAAAAAGACGTAATGGATCTAGTGAGATACATAGTTGAAACATCCAATCGCGCGATTAATAGAGCTATTGATTATTTCCCGCAAGATCACTACGCGCAAGTTGAAGCCTACAAAGCAATCAAAGAACTTTGTCAAACAGACCTCGGTGCTGCAACCAAAGGCATCGGTGGTGAAATCGAAGCATGGGGTTATACTTTCAATCCAGAAATCGAATCATATATCATTGGTGAATTTAAAACACTGTGGGATATCAAAGGTGACCCGCGCAAACCATATTTTGAAGCAATCAAAAAACACCTGAGCCTAACTACTCTCAAAATATTTTTCCCGATCTTTGACGCTAGAGAAGTATTCCCGCGCAATGATCACCCAATTTCTAATTTCATTAGCTTAAACAAAGCAACCAAATTCATAGTCTACTTTACCAACGAACCTAACTACGGGCTAGGCGGCTACACAATTGGCACCAATATTTATATCAATGTTGGCAAACTCAAAAAAACTACTCACTTCTTTGACAGTAATATCGAAGAAACAATCCAAATGGTGATCAGCAATGAAATCACTCACGCAATGATTAATCATGTTTTTGGTGATGATCAAATTAATGACACCATAAGTCCAGACAAAAATCTATTCCATGCCAAGAAACTCAACGGCTATGCAATCCATGACAATAGAGAAGCAATTGAATTTATTTCAGACGCTATCTCAATTGCAGTCAACCCAAAGTTCTTGATCTTGCCTCTCTCTTCAGGAGAAGATGGTTACAGACTCTCTCGTCAATTTGCCAGAGAAGAGCTGACCAAGTTTTGTCTTGCTAATGACATAGCCCCACCAGAATACGCTAAACTAGACAACGCCATGAAGCTTCGTGAGTACCTGCAACCTAAGCTCTCTGCCAAAGGCATTAGCTACGCTGTGTTCTTGCGTAATTTCCAAAGCAAATATACTTTGATGGCAGGCAATATTTTTGCTGAGTTTGGGTTTAATTTGCAGCCGATTATTTAATGAAAGCGAAACCAGTCAGCACAACTCCTCCCCGCGAGCCAAAAGCTGCTGCAAAGAGCGAAGCTGCTACTCCAGCCCCCGAACGCAAGAAAGCTACCCAGCGCTCCGCAGCTACCGCACTAGCTGCAACAGGCAAATCAAAACCAACGACACATATTGATCAAGATCTTGACTTAAATGCTGCTATTGAAAAAATCACTGACTTAAAAAACAAAGCTCAATCATTCTCGATCGCCCTAGAAGCTGAAATAGAAAATAGTTTTGATCAACTTGTCAAAGATAACTTAGTTGATTATTTAGAAGATGATGTTGGTAAATTCAAACAACTATTAAGACGAAACCTCATTCCTTTATTCCAAATTTTTTATAAACAACAAAGAGGCGATAATGCATGGCAAGAGCTTTTTCAAACAAATGAATTACTAACATTAGACGTCAAGATTGACAAAAAACCAGAGCCAGTAGCATTTGCACCAAAAGCCTGCAAATTTGACATTCACCATTTCCAAGAAGCTGATGGTCACATAGTCTTGGTCGTTAAACCACCTGAGCTTAAGTCTTGAGAGCCTCATCAAAAGCCAATACCGTCCCCTTGGCTTTATGCTCTTCGGCTGTTTCTTTATCACCAATCTTCATATAAAAAATCGATAGGTTCATTTGTGCCATTTGATTCTTAGGGTTCATCAATTCAAGTTGATGCATCACCTTGATTGCTTCTTGATACTGTTCTTGCTTAGCGAGCATCACTCCAAGTGATTCATAGGCATCTTCATTCTTTGGATTTTCTTTAATTGCCTTGCGTAATAATTCAATCGCAGGACCAAGCTCGCTATGGCTTGCTGCCTTAGCGAAAATATCTAAAGCCTCATCAAGATAGCCCTGAGACCTTTCTTGACGTTTTTTCATTCCTATATACTTGAACTTGGAAAGCGGTTCCTGACCCGGAAAGCAGCCCTTATTAAAATCAACATACTTCTCTAAGATTCCAGGATAAGTGTTTTCTAGTTTGATTAGAGTGTCTTCTTCTTGGTAATTCTCAAAATTAAGCGTCATTGCGAGCTCCGTAGGAACGCCGACATCCAGTTTAAACTCAACATCTTCAATAATCACAAATCGCTCAAGATGATTTTTTAATTTCCTGGCATCTGCACAAATCAAATAAGGTTCTTGCCAAAAAGCTAAAGCAATCACTTTGGCTTGTGGTGTCAAAAAAGCAACATAGTCCTTGTTTGAACTTGCTTGCCTTTCAAGAAAATCTTTTGCGTCTGCTCCTCTGATTTCAAGTACTTGCATTAAAACGCCGAAAAACTTTCACCGCAGCCACAAGTATTGCTTGCGTTTGGATTCTTGAAAACAAAACCCTTGCCCATAAGTCCATCATCAAACTCTACAGTCATACCTTTGAGATAAATCGCGCTCTTGGGATCTACAAAAACCTTGAAACCTTCTTGCTCCTGAACTATATCCTTGTCCTTAATTTCACCAAAAGATAAATCATAACTAAGACCACTACAACCGCCGCCTTTGATAGCAAGACGCAGACCATAAGTCTCAGGATCCTTACCCTCTTTGGACAATAGGCTAAATACTTGCTCTTGAGCTTTAGTGGTTAATTCAACAATCATCGTTACGCTCATTTAACTTGCTCCTTTGGCTGACCATCCAGCAAATAAATCCATATTGGTAGTCCGATAATCAAGGTACAAACGACACAAATATTGAAAAACATTGGGAAACCAGGATGAGCAATTAAGTCAATAAAATCTTGGAATGAGTGTATTGAAAAATTCATTGATTCGCTCCTAATTCATTCTAATATATAGATAGCATAGCCTTAAAACAGAATCGTAAAGCTATATAATATGATTATATCCTGCTGCCATTGAAAAAACATGAAATTAGCGATATATCACGACCATGCATGCTATATTTGGCTGGTGAATTTCAATTGCTTCCTAAAGGCAATTGTGCAAATGGTATAGGCGCCAGTAGCTCAGCTGGATAGAGCAACTGCCTTCTAAGTAGTAGGTCATAGGTTCGAATCCTATCTGGCGTACCATTATTAATAAAATTTATGTTGAAAAGTGAACAGGGGAGACGTGTCAAGTACCCATTTTTTTAGACAATAAAGCGGCCCTCTTTGCTTGATAATTGGACTTGAACTGCTTCGGTGACACTTTCAAGCTTAGGTGGATTCTCTCATTGTTGTAGTAATTGATTTGTTCTACTACAGCTTCGATTAATTCTTCATAGCTTTGATATTTCGCTGTCCCTCCTAATTCCAATTTAAACTGGCTGTAGAAGCTCTCTTGCCAACTGTTTTGCCAAGGTGAACACTTATCACTTCTTGAATGCTTAATCCCTTCCTTTGTAAGCAATATCTTCAATTCTTTGTGATTGTATTCTGCACCCCTATCACTATGCAGATATTCCGCTTTACCTTGCTTTAGAGCTTCTTCTATGGCTGTTTGAGTTAAATGTTTGTCGTGCTTCAAAGACATATTCCAGCCTATTACTTGGCGTGTAAAAACATCTATCACTGTGGCTAAATAAACAAAATTTTTCTTGTATCTGAGATAAGTGAAATCTGTTACCCATATGTAATTTGGTGCAATAGGACTCAGTTTTTTTATCAAGTTCTTACCGTCTTTCACTAGCTGTGGGTTATGGTAATTAAATTTATTCTTCTTTCTATGTAATGATGGCTTCAACTCGAATTTCTGCATCACTCTCAAAACTCGTTTGTGATTGACTTTTAAAGCTAAAGCTATTCTCCTGTGACCATAGCTTGGGTTTCTTTCCATCACTTGACGAATATTCTTCAATAGTGATTTATCTTTTTGTTCTAATATTGGCTTGTAATATAACCCAGATCTGCTAAGACCCAAATTCTTTGCAAGTTCTGTTTTTGTTATTTCTGAATGAAGGTTCTTTTTAACTAACTTTGACTTTCGTCTTTTTTTAAAAGGGCCAAAGCATCTTCCAAAAGCAAGCTTAAGTTCTCTACTTTTTGCTCCAACTCTTTTATTCTTCTGTCTTGATTTACATTTGTAGTTCTTGGATTGAAATCACTTGAAACACGATGTTTTCCTTTTCTCCAACGTTTAATTGTTGACTCTCCTATCTCATATTCATCGGCTAGCTTTTTTAAAGACTCACCTTTCTCTAGACGAAGCATTACTGTAA
>JAQCFG010000090.1 GCA_027618255.1 Cyanobacteriota bacterium | reverse complement strand
GAGATTTGCAATCCGTGAGGGTGGTAAGACTGTTGGTGCTGGTGTTGTTGCATCAATTATTGAATAGTCTGTCTTCGCTTCGCTACGACGCGATTTAATTTAAATAAAAAAGCCCCGCAGTGATGTGGGGCTTTTTGCTTTTAGTAACAAGAACCACTACCAGCTATGACTTCCCAGCTTTGTATATAAACACAAAGCGCACCTGATTTATGCATAAATATATCACCTGGAGCTGGATTAATTGGAGCTTCAGGGAGAGGCTCTAATCTCATAACACCAGAAATATGTAATGAACGCTTTGGTTCATTGGTATTAATGCCGACTCTAGGTTGGTTTCCAGATTTTCCCATAAGTTCTGCTAATTCAGTTTTATAATTTTCAACATTGCCTATCCATCTATCAATGTGAGCTTTTAACCAAGCGTATCTTGCGGCATATGGACTATAGTATTCAATTCTAGATTCTAGATTAGTAATATTGCGTTCCAGGTCTTTCATTCTCTTAGTCATTGTAAGTCCTGTTGTTGCAAAGATAGCTGTTGATTCTTGAAAACCAATCAATAAACTATTTTCATGATTATTGGTGATGTCATGACCTATGACTATACTTGATTCACCATTGGCGGTAGCATGCTGTCCAATTGCAATACTATGTTCGGCTTCTGCTTTATTTGAGCTACCCATGGCAATACTGCCAGTACCTCGAGCAATGTTTTCGTAACCTAATGCTACAGGCCCTTTAGCTTCTTCTGGTTGTCCTGAGGCTTTTTCTATTGTGCGAACAGCCATATTTTTGTAACCTAGTGTTATTGCAGAGTTACCTTCTGACCTATTGCGCATACCAATAGTTGCAGAACCTTCTCCTGAGACGCTATTGACACCACCACTTGCAAATAGTCCATGATTGACAATCAATGAACTTGTCAAAGTACCTGCAACAATGCTGTCACTAGCAAGCTTGCCAGCACTAAGTGTCTTATTGACTATGACAGATCCGATCCTCGCATTCTTTTGAATTTGCAAAGATTTAGCACTGATAGTTTCTTGGACTTTCATGTTACCGGCTACATCTAATTTTGCTGATGGATTGATGGTGCCAATACCGACACTGCCTGTATTACCATTGCTAACTGAATCTCCAACGAATAAAGTTGGAGTGCTACTGTTGAAGCCAACGATTAAACTGTTTTGAGTGCTGTTTACAAGTGAAGACATTCCACCACTGTTAGTGTGATATCCACGCCCGATAGTGAAAGCATTGTCTGCAAATGAAGAAACCATTTCACCCATGGCTAATGAGCCAGGATTCTCTGCGTGTGTGTTAACACCAATTGATATGGATCTTTTACCTATTGCATTTGATGAGGTGCCTAGAGCTAGTGCAAAGTCTGCTTGGGCGTTACCTGATAATGAAGTTGCATATCTACCTACTGCATTAGAACTTACACCAATTGCTGTAGCATAGTCTCTTTGGGCATTGGCTATACGACCAATTGCTGTGGTGAACTGACCTTCTGCTTTAGCCTCTGAACCAATTGCAAGAGCATAATTTTCTTTAGCTTCAGCCGAACTACCTATTGCAATTGTTGTATCTCCTTGAGCAATAGTTTCATCACCAATTGCAATAGCCTCTCTGCCATCAGCCATTGAAGCAGAAAGAATACTAAGTGCATTTTGGCCGTTTGCTGTGGAGAAATTACCAATCGCTATAGAATTTAACTCTTTGGCTCTGGAGCTAACTCCAATTGCAATCGCTGTTTCACCTGTTGCTGAACTTCTTGCACCAAGTGCCGTTGCTTGATCCCCATTGGCAATAGATTTGAAACCTAGCGCTGTTGATTCACTGGTGCCTGCAAGTGCTTCACTACCAATTGCAATGCCATGTTTGCTTGTGGTAATACTAAATCTACCCATTGCAATAGAGCCATATAGTTTAGCATCGCCTCCGGCAGCTTCAAAGCTAGTTTGGTCTTGAGTACAATGGTAAACTTCTAATTTACTACCATTGCCAATAATTTGGGTAACAGAGTTTAAATCACCGATATAACCAGCACATGATTTAATGACTTCTAAGAATTTCTTGTCAAAGTTAAGAAATGGGAATAATTCTTTGACAGATTTTGACTCTACTTCTGCATTTGTTAATCTCGCTTGAGATGCTGTTGGATTCATTAATAAAATCCCGGCTACTAAAAATACTCTAATTAAGTTCTTCACTTATACCCCTTTTTTTGTGAACTCCGTCCCCCCGAACACAATTTAGAATTGCAGTTTTCGGTTATACATAGGTTAAGAACGGATAAGTTTTAATTAGATTATTTTAATCTCTTGGTTTTTTAATTAGTTATTAACTTTTATTTGTTAAGTCAGTTGTATTAGTGGGGAAATAAATGTCAAAAATAATCAGATCAAGTTTTAGTGTTTTAGTTTTAATAAGTTTGGTTTTGAGTGCAAATCCTGTGTTTGCTAAAAAATTCACAAAAAAACAAAGCCAAATTTATAAAAGAAAAATAGCAAAAATTAATGCCGAACAGGATGCAAAGTTACCACTAGAATTAGCCAATAAAAAAGCCAAGAAACTCAACGGTGAGCTTGTATTAATCATGGATCGCAAGGGTGAAGGTACTGAAGAATATTTTCTCAATTATAAAAATAAGGGTAATAACAAATCGATTAAATTATATTTCACAGATGATTTTGATCAAGCACTAATTAATACTCAGGTGACGGTTAACCTGTTAAAAAGAAGAAACAAAGCTGTTGTAATTGATATACAGCAGAAAAAATTTCTAGGTTTATTTGCTGCTGCTAGACAAAATCTTAAAATGGCCGTGACAGGAACTGAAAGGTTTTTAGCTGTCAGGGTTAGATGGGAAGATTCAAACTTCTCAGAATCTATGACTAAGCAAAGAGTTGACAAAATTATGTTCAGTGAGGTTCCTATTGATCTTGGTTATGAAGCTAACAGTGTAAAGAATTACTTTTCATACCATTCAGGTGGTGACTATACTATGACTGGTGAGACTTATGAACAAGAACTAGTATTAGATGGTACGACTCCAAGTTGTGATGATTTTTCTACTTATGGGGTTCATAATCTTGTTCAGGCAAAATTAGAAGAAGTTGCTCTAGGTTTAGACCTTGATGGTTTTGATAAGTTTCTTTATATCGTTCCTGACACCCATATTAATTGTGGTTGGGCTGGAATTGCACCTTTAGGTGGTAACTATTGCTATGTCAAAGCCTACAGCTCGCCACATGTTTATATCCATGAGATTGGACATAATTTAAAGATGCATCACGCTGCTAGAGTTTATGAATACAGTACTAATATCTCTGAATATGGTGATAATTCGGATGCAATGGGTTTCGGTGTTTCGTTAAATTCAGTGCATCGAGACCAAATGGGTTGGAAGCTTGCAGGTCAAGGTACTATTCTCGAAGCAGAAGCAAATGTGGCAGAGTTTAATCTTGTTTCACTTGATAGAGATGATGTAGCTGGCACAAGAGTTATCAAAATACCAAATCCATATTCAGATGATTTTACATATATTAGTTATAGAACTACTAATACTTATAGTTATGATTATGGCAACCAAAATACAGAAGGTGGATATTCGCGTATGCTTTCTATCCACAAGGGTGAAGGTGAACATTATCGTAAAACCTACTTGAAGAAAACTTTGGCAGTGACAGAGACATGGACTGATCCTGAAACAGGTTTTAGTTTTGCAGTTAGTTCTGCTAATGATGATTCAGCGATAATTCAATTTAGTAAAGAGAGTCCTGAGTTATATGATTTGAGTATTAGTCTCAATGAACTATCATCAAGTGTTGTGTCTCCTGGAGACAGCTTTACTACTAGACTGAGCATTGCTAACCTTATTGCTGCTAGTGATGAACAAGCAGTCGCAGCAAAAGGCGTAGAATTTGAGATGTATATTAATAGCCTCAATTTTAACCCAGGTCTAAGCTCTGATCTTATGGAGTGCTACGTCAGGGGTGGAGGTGATGTTGCAGATCGTAATAGATATTTAGTTTGTACTCTTGAGAATGAACTTGCACCTGGCGAGTCAGTTGACCTAGATTTGAGTTTTGCAACAGATGCATCTATAACAGAGCAAACTTATATATTTTTTGGCGGCGCTGTGGTTCGAGCATTTAATCGAGTTGATATTAATTCTATTAATGACAGATCAGAATATTCTGGTGTAACGGTTATCCCTAGTGATGATAGAAAAGAAATTGATTTAAGAGTTCTTGGTAGTTTTACAAAAGACGAGTATTTAGATTCTGAAAATATTGAATTGCATCTTGATGTTGCAAATATGGCCAATGGTAAATTTGCAGTAACTATAGAGCAAGCGTCAATTTTAGTTACAGTTCCAATTGGCCTAGACTCTGTGATGCTTCCTGATGTTTGTGTGCAAGGCGGTGTTGACTTTCTTGAGTGTAAACTTGAAAATATTGGACCAGAGCAAACCAGAAGCCTATATTTTAGCTTTAGTCTAGAAGAGGGTTTAGCTGCTGGCGAGAAACGGAATTATTTATTTGATTATATTGGTTTAAGTGGTTTAGGCTCCCAACCTGTTGATGCAATTGATCTTGATGAAACAAATAATTATTTATCGAATTTAAAGGTAAGTATTGTTGGAGATGAAGACCCAGTTGAACCACCACCAGAGCCGCCAGTTTCTAACGGCAACTATGCAGACATGGCTTTAAGCTTAGAACCTATAATTGCAATTGACCCGCAAGCCGAACTTAGTTATATAAAATCAGGTGAAAATATAGTGGTCTCTGTAATTGCTGAAAATAAATCTAGTAGAAGAGAAGGCAAGACTGCTTATGGGGTGAGTTTTAGTTCTCCGATACATTCAAGTCTTGAGTATGTCAATAATCCATACAGTGATGCTTGTAATATAAATCAAGGAGCTACTATGGTTAGTTGCAGTTGGGATTATATACCAGCAGAGTCTAAGAAACGTGAGACTTTGATATTTAAACCACAACCTGTTAGCTCGACTCCTATTTATTCTTTTGGAGCTGGCTCTAGACTTGAAACTCTCAACAATATAGAAGGGCTTGAAGTTGAAGATCCAGATCTAGGCAATAATACCCATGCTGAGCTTTATTGGCAAATTAGGGACTAGATTGCCGCAATACACATTAATAATATTTCTATGATTTAATTATCAGCCATTAGCTATAATTGACAGCTGATATGGCAACTAAAACAAAGAAAAAACAGCAAAACCGCATAAGAATCAGACTTAAGAGTTATGATGCGGTCAACCTTGATGCGTCAGCTAAACAAATAGTTGAGGCCGCAACAAGAACAGGAGCTAGAGTATCTGGTCCTATTCCTTTGCCAAGTAATATCAGAAGATATTGTGTTTTGAGATCGCCACACGTTGATAAAAAATCAAGAGAGCATTTTCAAATCAAAACTCATTCACGTTTGATTGATCTTGTTGATCCAACGCATGAGACTACTATTGCACTTAAAGACTTGGATCTGCCGGCGGGTGTAGATATCGCTGTCCGCGTTTAGAGCCCGTCCGAAAACCGCCATCTGCTGCGTTACGCTTGTTACAAAAAGTCATCATTGACGGCTCAGTCAACTCAGCCTTTTTGTAACTTCGCAAGCCTTGCATATGACGCTTTTCAAACAGCTCTAAGTTACAAGAGTAAAAAAATGATTTCTAACAAACTAAGAAACAAAATACTCCCCCAAGTTCAAAAACCAGGGCAATATCTTGGTAATGAATGGGGAGCGGCTCACAAGGACTGGGAC
>JAQCFG010000089.1 GCA_027618255.1 Cyanobacteriota bacterium | reverse complement strand
ATGGCTGAGAAATATCAAATTCCTGTTTTAGTCTTGAGTGATTTCTTTCTTTCTGAGCACTTCCGAACTATTGATGATCTTGATTTCTCAAAGGTAGAAATTGAACGTGGTAAGTTCTCAACGGAGTGGGAAGGCGAAGGACGCTACAAGCGTTATGAGTACACAGAGGATGGTGTTTCTCACAGAGTGCGCCCTGGAGCGAAGAATGCAATGTATGTACCTTGCTCTGATGAGCACAACGAATATGGTCATGTGATGTCTGACGTTGAGGCTGGTTTGCCGCATGCGCGCGAAGCTCGTGTCAAAATGCACGCCAAGCGTATGCAGAAAATGAAAACCATGGTTAGTAGTGGTGACGTTGTGCCTCCTAGTTTTGATGGTGACGCCAATGCTGAAATTACATTTATGACTTGGGGTTCAACGTTTAGTTACGCTCAAGAGGCTATTAAACTATTGGCTGCTGAAGGTGTCAAAGTTAATATTTTGCACTTCACAGATCTATTCCCAATGCCTCGCGAAGCAGCTCTTGAGCGTTTGAGAAAATGCAAGAGAATTATTTCAGTGGAAGCCAACATGTGCAACTCTCTTTGCAAACATGTTCTTGCTGAGACGGCTTTTGAAGTAACTGAACACATCAACAGATGGGACGGTGAGCCGTTTACAGGTGAGTATATAGTTAATGAGTTTAAGAAATTGGCTGTCAAAAAAACATTGGTGAACGCGTAAGTTCTACTTGACCAACTTGAAATCGCCTCTTATGCCATCTACATATTGAGCATAGATACTTCGCATGATAGTACTATCTAGCTTGTCGACGACTCCATCTTGATTAAAGTCATATCTTAGATCTT
Organism: Cyanobacteriota bacterium; assembly: GCA_027618255.1. Taxonomy (NCBI): domain Bacteria; kingdom Bacillati; phylum Cyanobacteriota; species Cyanobacteriota bacterium. Next base: position 4,995 of record JAQCFG010000089.1, on the reverse strand, counting down.
GGCTGTTTTTTGCTACTTGTGTTTTCAGATAGCTATCCAGTAGATTGGCTTTTTCTAATACACCATTATTGTCTTCATCTACAACATCAAGGATATCTTTGATGATTTGCTGATTAGTTCCAGCTTCTGCAGCGCTTGGTCCAGAATTATTCTTGCGATCATCTAGTAGGTCTTTAATTGTTTCCTTGTCTTCTTTCGTTGGGTTGTTAATTACTGGACTGATTTTTCTTGGTCCAGGTTTGACTTTGGGAGCTTGTGGCTGACCGGGTTTGGCTCTTGGTATTGGAACTACTATAGGACCAGGATTACTAGGATCAGGATTACTAGGATCCAAACTCGGCTCTAAAATAGGTGGAGGCAGAAAGCCAGGAATCTCAGGGACTGGATCAGGAGGACCCGGTCTTGGTGGATCAATATGATTGATTGTTTCTACTAAGATAGAATCATTAGAGCCCTCAATAGGAGTCCCATCAGGGTTGAATCCTCGACTCTCTAAGTATATTCCGTCTGCTTTTTCATTATAGAAATAACTTACGATGTCAAGTTGATCATCTTCATTGATATCAACAGCATTGATACCAAATTGCTCAGGATCCACTTGATCATTTACGGAACTTATATCCCAAGAATTTATGACAGTTCCATCTAAGCTAATGACATTGGCTCTGAGATTATTGGATCCAGCAGCAAGATTGCTAATTACTATCTCATCATTTCCATCCCCATCTAAGTCAAGCAGTGGAATTGTTCCAGATTCTTGACAAGCCATTTCAAAATCAAGATTGATTCTGTCTGTGCCGTTGATTAGCACAGTTTGGCTGACATTCTGGCCACTAGGATTTGTGAAGCAAGCAGTTGAACTTGCACTCGTTACTTCTGCCTCGATATCAGAAGAGCTTTGATAGGGCTTATTTATAGCCCAGTCTTTTACAAAATCAAATGAGATGTCTAAGGCGCTATCATCATAACCTGATCTATTCTTGAGTTCTTGGTAGTATCTATTTGCATTGTTATATTCAATTGTTGCAGTAGCAAGCTTGGTTTTGAATAGATTTTCATCGAATATATAATCTTGAATATTTGCTTTGCTTAGAACTATAGCTACGGCAGGATTGATGCCAAGTCGTTTTGATAAGCTCAAGTGTTCTGTGACCAAGGCTTTAAGTTCTTCAATGCTTTGGCTACTTAAGACAGGTTCAGTTGTAGAGCTTGCTGTAGAGTCATTACTTGCTGATATTTGGTTTATTTCAGTCTTTAAGCTGTTTCTATCATTGTCAATGTAATCCACCATTGCAAATGGGTTTGGAGGCAGGGCTTTAGATTTAAATGATTCTAAGAAGGCTATATATTCTGTTTTGAGATCTTCATCAAGAATAAAACTATTTGCTATTCTTTTTAGTTTATTGAGCATTTCAATAAAAGTAATAAATTCAGTTGGGCCTGGTTTACCTGGAACTAAACCATTCTCTGGCTTGAAAGCAAAACGCCTAGATTCTCTGTGATTGTCAGTGATAAACTCACTTACAGGCAATAATCTTTGAATGATTATTTGCATATAGTCAGTAATAGCTTCAACATGTTCGGGCTTATTTTCATTTACTAAGAGATGCAGGATTTTAAACCGATTTAGGGAAGCATTGTATCCTCCTGTAAAGGTAGCTTTGATCTTTCTTATACCATTGTCGGTGATATAGTTTCGGTAGGCATCTCTTGATTTAAACTTTCTTAAGTGAGCCATTTTTGTTCTCAAAGAGTCAGTAAGAGCCCTTTTGTCCATAGTGGTTTCTATTGGTGGTTCTGGTTCTGGTTCGGGCTCTGGCTCAACTGTAAAATCACGAGTACGGAAGTCTCCGCATTCGTCATTGATACAAGCTTGAACTTTAAACTGATAATTAGCAGGACTGAGATTTATCACAAGACTCGTATTTTCTGTGTTACCTGTTGCTAGAGGGGCTTGCGGTCCTGTATTTTCATCACGTTCAAGAACTTGATAATTGTACGTGATTCCCGTTCCTAGGTTAGACCATTCAAAGTCTATATCACCAGTTATTATTGGACTGCTGCTGTCTGGAGATATGATTTCCGGCATTCTATCAAAGCTGCTAATTATAAATGATCCAAGATCAGAGAATTTACAATTATTAAGGCTATTACAAGCTCCTACACTCCAGATGTGGTTTCTATTGTTCAATACTTCAGTTGACTGGAACCTAGTTGCAGTACCTTGATACTTAACTAAACCATCAATAAATAATTTATATGAGCCTCCATTAGCAGGATCGATATTGCCTCCTGACCAAACAAATTCAGGGCTTTTAGTCATAATGAAATTAGTATTATTGGTAGGGATTTGAAGGCTTGGTTGTGTAACTGGATTAGCTGCTTGTTCAAGTTCATCGACTACTCGTTGGACTGCTCTTGCGACGTTGAGTCTTGGTCCAATTGCCCGGTCTGTACCTATAGGATCTGCTTCCTCTACTAATATATTTCTGACTTCTGCTGGACTTAGCTCGGGGTTTGCTGCAAGCATGAGTGCAGCAGCTCCAGCTACATGCGGGGCTGCCATTGAGGTGCCACCGATACTTTTATATTGATTACTGGTATTTGGTCTATCAAAAAACTGATCAATGCTGAGGTCTAGTTCTTCATCACTTGCACTAGGAACGAAGTTTCTTGTATTATTAAATACAGAATTAGTTTCTCCGCTAGTGAGATTAAAGACAAGGTGTCTGTATCTTGTCTGAGTACTTGAATTTAACGATAAGATATTGTCGATAATTAATGAGTTGTCTCTAAGCCCACGAAGATAACCTGCGCCAGCTGCAAGATTATCATTAAAAGCAAAGTTGTCATTTGCTCTCACTGGATTATCGGCACCACCAGGAGCTGCAATATCTACAGAAGTTCCAAAATTGGAAAATGAAGCTCTGTTTTCATGTTCAGTACTGGCTCCAACTGTAATCATTTCTGGAATCGCTGCTGGTATTTCTGTGTTAGCATCTTTATCATTGTTGCCAGCTGCGACTACAACCGTTATGCCGGCTTCAACAGCTGCTTGCCATCTATCTATGCTTCTAAACTCTGCTATTGCAGCATCGGTTATAATATCATTGCCACCGGCAATATTCGCTTTGAATCTATTTCTAGCTGTGACTTCTGAGTCACCATCATCAATATAGCCGTCATAAATGTTTTTAAATCCTATCAATTGGTCATAAGTTAGAGGATTGCCAGGGATAGAGATTGTCCCACCAAGTGATGCGTTAATTATATCTGCATCATTTTCTATAGCAAAGGTGATAGCGTTTAGTATTGCAGCACCGCTTAGTGCCGGTGATCCTGCTTGCGCGTCTGTTTGCACTTTAAGTGTCATGATTGTCGCTTCTGGAGCAACTCCTGCGATGCCTTCATCATTATCAGCTTCTGCAGCAATAGTACCTGCAACATGAGTTCCATGTCCGCTAAAATCAGTCACATCATTCGAGTTATTAGTTAGATTTTGACGTAGACCAACATTGTCATTTATATCAGGATGATTAATATCAAGTCCTGAATCAATTACGGCAACAGTGATACCAGCACCCCGGGTATTGTCCCAAGCAGCTTCTGCATCAATTTGCTTGAAGCCCCAAAGCTCATCATAATTAAATGCCCAGTCAGCGCCAGTGCTTTCAAAGAAAGGATCACTACTCTGGAGTTTGTATTGAGCTACTGGACTTATTGTCAGGACTTCTTTGTTTTTCCTGATTTTTTTCATTAGCTTCTTGAGCTTTTTACAGTTATTTTTGGTCTTGAGAGTAAAAGTCCTTGAGTCTGCAGATTCATCTATCTTTTTGAGGACGGCTAGTCTTTTGAGTTGTTTTTTAGAGAGCTTGGCTTTATTTCTTCCTTTAAGAAAGCTTTGTGCGTGATTATCGTCAGTACTCAATTGATTGATTGCAACTAAATCATTTGCGCCTACTAGTGACTCCAAAAGTTGTTTATGTTTTTTGCTTTGGTTTGCTTTGGAGTTTGCTGATATGACTTTGGCTTTATTATCATTGTTTAGATCAGATTCTTTTTTAAAGGTAACCATAAGGCTGCCTTCTTCATAATCCCCATCACAGATATTCGGGGCACTGAACTTATTCTTACTTCCCTTATTTTTTTTCTTAGCCTTCTTTCTAATAAGTTTATTGCTAGATTGAAGTTGATTTGATGATAATCTGAGATTAATCTGTTTCTTATTAGCAGTCGGTATTTGGGCCCAAGCACTCCCCCCACCTATCTGCAGGCAAATAATTATAATGATTAGTCTTTTAACGAGCTTGTTCATCAAGTGTCCGAATCCTTATTTAGATCTATCGGTATTTAAGTTAAGAAGAGAATAGGTATCAATACAGATAAGATTAAAAGAATCTCATTTTGCTGGTTTTGAAGCTCCATATAGCTTGTGAATTAGGACTTGTTTAATTTTCATGAGCCTATAATCATTGTTATAATTAGCAAGTTATGACAGCAACACTTGAAGCAAAAGATTTTAAAGGCGAAGTACACCCAGATTGGTGTCCTGGCTGCGGCGATTTTGGGGTACTCAATGTATTGCAAAGAGCCTTGGCTGAACTTGGATTGCAGCAACATCAAGTGGCGGTGATTTCTGGTATTGGTTGCTCTTCTAACTTGCCTGGTTTTATTAATACCTACGGCATGCATACTTTGCATGGAAGATCTTTACCAAACGCACAAGGTTTTAAATTAGCTCACAACGATATGACTATTGTTGCAGTTGGTGGTGATGGTGACGGTTACGGAATCGGTGTTGGTCACTTGATTCACGCAATGCGCCGCAATATCGACATGACTGATATTGTCATGAACAACTCTATTTATGGATTGACTACAGGTCAGACTTCACCGACTAGTAATGAAGGTATGAAAACCAAATCCACTCCATTCGGTAACCCTGAAGCTCCGTTAAACCCAATTGCTATGGCGCTTGGATCGGGTGCAAGTTTT
>JAQCFG010000088.1 GCA_027618255.1 Cyanobacteriota bacterium | reverse complement strand
CGCTCATGGGCGGAGAGCCTGGAATTGGTAAATCGACTCTACTGCTTCAAGTCAGTAAGAACTTCGCCGATCAAAATCTCACAGTGCTTTATGTAAGTGCTGAAGAATCTAGTAGGCAACTTAAGCTCAGAGCCAATAGACTTGGCATCAAACCCGACTGTAAGGAGATTTTGGTCTATGCAGAAAATAATTTAAATTCAATCATCAATGAAATCGAAAATCTCGAGCCTAATCTCGTTATCATAGACAGTATTCAAGCTGTCTACCTTGCAGAACTAGACTCTGTACCTGGCTCACCAAGCCAAATTCGTGAATGTACCGGCAACCTGATGCGCCTAGCCAAAAGTATCAATGTACCAATCTTTATCGTTGGACATATCAACAAGGAAGGTGATATCGCTGGACCGAAGATGCTTGAACACATGGTAGACACGGTGCTTCAGTTTGAAAACAGTAGAGACTCCAATATCCGTTTCCTGCGCAGTATCAAAAACCGTTTTGGTTCCACTGATGAGATTGCTATCTTTCAGATGGAAGCTCATGGCTTAATTGATGTCACCAACCCTTCTGCTATTTTTCTTGAAGAGAAATCAGGCGGCATGCTCTTTGCGGCTCGTGAGGGTAAGCGCACTATCCTGCTTGAAATACAAGCACTCACGCTTGGTTCTGATTACTCTAACCCAAGGCGCATTGCCAACGGCGTTGAAATCAATCGGCTTCATCAAATACTTGCCATCATAGAAAAAACCCTCGGTATTAGTCTTGCCAAAACCGATATCTATCTCAACGTAGTTGGCGGTATCAATATCAAAGACCCTGCTCTTGATCTTGCCATCGCGCTTGCTATTTACAATAGCGCTATGGGGCAGAGCAATGACCGGGATATAGTTGCCCTTGGTGAGCTTGGTCTATCTGGTGAAATCCGCTCAGTAACCGATATAGAAGCTCGTATCAGAGAATGTAGCAAACTAGGTTACAAAGAAATCATTATCCCGGAGTCTAGTTTTCGCAAACTACAAAACAAAGAAGCGCTTGGAGCCAAAATTATTAGTGCTAAGAATATAAGCAACTTAGTTAAGGCTTCTCATTCCAACAAAACCCTACAAAGAGCTTGACTTTAATACGTTAAGCAACTAACTCCCCAAACAAATCATACTCATCACAATCAACAAGTTTGACTTGAACAAATGATCCTGGTGCAGGCAAAATCGCATCAGCATCAAGCTCACAATATACTTGCCCGTCGATTTCAGGCGCGTCACGGTAACTACGACTAATCAACCTATAGCTACCATCCTCAAGCTCCTCAATATCCTCAAGCAAAACAGTTAATTCTTTGCCAAGAAGTTCTTGGTTTTTTTCTAAACTAATCTGCTGCTGCAATTGCATTAATTTAGCTCTACGCTCTTGCTTAATTTCATCAGCTACTTGATCAGCAAGGTCATATGCAGGAGTACCCATCTCCTTGGAGTAAGTAAAAATACCAACTCTATCAAAACGCGAGTCTTCAATAAAACTATAAAGCTCGTCAAAATCCTCATCAGTCTCGCCAGGAAAACCAGCAATAAAAGTAGTACGAATACAAGCACCTGGTAATTTAGACTTGATTAAAGCTACTGTATCGCGCACAGTAGGAGGGCGTTTCATCCTGAGCAAAACCTCACGAGAAGCGTGCTGTAAGGGAATATCAATATAGTTCATGATATTGTCATGCTTTGCAATCACTTCAAGCATGGCTTCGTCCATCTCAGTCGGATAGGCGTACATCACTCGAATCCACTTGGCTCCAGACTCAGTGGCAACAGCTTCAAGCAAATCAGCAAGCGCTCTGCGTTTGTAGATATCAGTACCATAGGCTGTCGAGTCTTGAGAAACCAAAACTATTTCTTGCGCTCCTCGCTCAACTAAGATCTTGGCTTCAGCAACAACATCCTCGATTGTTCTAGAGTTCATATCACCGCGCAAATGCGGAATGATACAAAAAGCACAACGATGATCACAACCTTCTGCAATCTTGAGATAACTTGAAGGACTTACCTGAGTATGCACTCGCGGAGTTAACGCATTAGCAACAGAATCTGGTTTCTCATCAACACAAACTATCTTGGCATCTTCACCGGCGTTCATCTTTGCTGTCACTTGTTTAACGACATCAAGAATATCTTTGACATTACCAGTACCAACTACTGCTTGCGCTTCAGGCAGCTCATCAAAAAGATCTCCCTTGTAGCGCTGCGCCATACAACCAGTGATAATTAATTTGTGTCCAGCATCAGCCAGTGCACCCAAAACCTCAATACTCTCATTAGTACTATCTTCAATAAAAGTACAAGTATTGACCAAGGACAAATCTGCCTTATCATGATCAGCTGTAATTTGATAACCGGCCGCATGCAAGATACCAATAATGTTTTCTGTATCAACTAGGTTTTTGGGACAACCTAGGGTTGAAACTCCAATGACCGGTAGTTTTTTAGCTGTTTTTGTTACCATAGAATATGTATTGTAGCAAATAGCTCGTTATTGCGAGGCCTTGCCAAAGCCATCTAATCCATAAATCACAAGAATGCTCTCGTCTTTGCATTAGGTTACCCTACGGGTTCCTGGCAATGACGCTTTATGGCTGCCCTTTAGGCTTAGTGGCTCTCGCTTCTTTTTTATCCAATACTGTTTTACGCAAACGTATATTCAAAGGAGTAACTTCAACCAACTCATCATCATTGATATATACCAAAGCTTCTTCTAGTAACATCTTTTTAGGTGTTTTCAAATGCACCAAAGTATCAGAACCAGAAGTTCTCATATTAGTAAGTTGTTTTTCTTTAGTTAAGTTGATTGTAATATCCTGCGGGCGGTTAGCCTCCCCAACTACCATTCCTTTGTAGACCTCAATACCAGGCTCAATAAAGAAAATCCCTCTATCAGCGAATTGCTGCAGGGCATAAGGAGTCACTCTTCCTGTCTCTAAATTAATAAGTACTCCAGATCTGACTCTATTCATCTCACCAACGCTAGGTCTGTAATCAAGAAAACTATGATTCATGATTCCTTCACCCTTGGTAATTTTGACAAAGTCATTATTAAAACCAATCAAACCTCTAGTTGGAATATGAAAAGTCACAACTGATCGCCCTTGAATAGTATTCATTGCAATCATTTCCATTTTGCGCTTGCCTAATGCTTCAATACAAGCTCCAGCATTTTCTTCAGGTACGTCAATTACTAATTCCTCAAATGGTTCATGAACAGCACCATCAACTATCTTTTTAACGATATGTGGCTTAGAGACCTGCAGCTCATAACCCTCTCGTCTCATAGTCTCAATTAAAATTCCAAGATGTAATTCACCTCTACCTGCAACAGCAAAAGAATCTGTTCTATCTGTATCTTGCACTCTAAGTGCCACATTGACAGCCAATTCTTTTTCAAGTCTATCTTTAATTTGTCTTGAAGTAACAAACTTGCCTTCAAGCCCAGCAAAAGGACTATCATTCACTGAAAAAACCATCTCTAAAGTAGGCTCATCAATCAATATTGATGGCAAAGCTTCAGTAAGACTTAGATCACAAATCGTGTCACCGATATTGGCACCTTCAATTCCAGCAATCATAATGATCATACCAGCGCTGGCTTCTGGAATCTCAACTTTGGCAAGACCATTAAAACCATAAATTCGTGCAATCTTTTTCTTAACAACAGCCTTGTCAACTGCATCAATCCAATTCACTTGATCATTGACTTTGACAGTACCATTTAAGATTCTACCGATTTGCATTCTACCCATATAGTCGTTGGCATCAAGACTCACTGCTTGAAACAAAAACGGTGCGTCCACATTGCCTGGTGCTGGTGGTACTGTTTTAAGAATTACATCCATCAATGGTTTAATATCATTTTCAGTGCTAGCAAGCGCAGCTTCCAAATCGAGACTAGTAATTCCTTTAATACCTGAAGCATAAATAATCGGAAAATCAATTTGTTCGTCAGTTGCACCAAGATCAATAAACAACTCAAGTACATTGTCTATCACCCTATCAATAGTAGTATTTGGTTTATCGATTTTGTTAATAACAACGATTGGCTTCAAACCCTGTTCAAATGCCTTTTTCAAAACAAAACGTGTTTGTGGCATCGGTCCTTCAAAAGCATCAACCAAAAGCAAACAACCTTGTACCATTCCAAGTACACGCTCAACTTCTCCACCAAAATCCGAGTGACCCGGAGTGTCAATAATATTGATAATATGGTCAGCATATTTAACAGTGGTATTTTTACTAGAAATAGTAATTCCACGCTCTCTTTCAAGAGGGTTACTATCCATGATGCAACTATCATATTCCTTGTGGTTATCGAGGCTACCGGTATGGCTCAAAATCGCATCCAAAAGCGTAGTCTTCCCGTGGTCGACGTGAGCGATGATTGCAAGATTGCGTATATGACTAATAGTTGACTGTGACAAAGCAAAATAATTATAAGTCATTGATAGCAAGGGAAAGCGCTTATTTGGAATATACGTAAAGACTTAATAATTGCATAGATTGCATAGGGTCGTATCCAATCACCTAACTAATTTGCAAAAGCAGAGCTCTCTACACAATCAGCTTTTTCTTGTGGCAAATAGGCCCAAAGTGAACCAGCTTTCCAAATAGGTTCAATTGAAGTATCAATTTTGTAGATATAAAGACTTTTGATCAATTCCATCGCTCTATTATTCGCGATTCCACGAGGGTCGTTAGTGAGTTTGGTCTTGAGCTTAATAGCGTTTTTCTTACTATTGCAAAGAGCCGGCCCTGGACTTGTACCATTGGTTCTACAAAGCACAGCGATAGTGCCATCGTCTCTTGGGCAAGCTAAAACATAAGTGCTATTGTCAGGTCTTTCCATAAGGGCTTATATACATTATTTTAGCAAACGGCCGGCTATTCTTGCCAAAAAGGCTCCGGGAAAGCTCATTTTCAGTGGATACTTAACTTAGTCTTAATCGCCAATTGCTTCAATTCATTCGTGGTCAACACAGATCCTAGAGCAAATCCATCCATTGGCGCTGAATTTATCAGTGGTCAAATTACTGATAAAGCCTTGGCCCTATTTGATTTATTGAATCAAGTCACTGGAACTGAAGGTGGCAATTTTAAAACTTTTGATATCGAAGGAGAGTCTCTATCACTTGGGCTTTACAGAACAGAAAGGGACGCTGATTCACCGGCTTGGACACAAGGTGACATAATCTATTTTCAAGATAGTGCTAGTAGATTAGAAGCAATTGAATCAAAACTCAGAGTCAACTTTAATAAATTACAAAATGATATCACTGGCAATATCTCCAAACTCTATGAGTTAGTAGGTAAAAGTGCCACTGGAGAAATCAGCTCAGATGACAGCAGCATACTGGGAATGATTAACAAACTAGCTAATGATGATAGCTCATCAGTAGAAGATCTTGAAAACAATATCAGCAATTTACTGATAGACAAAAATGCTATCGAGGCTTTAGTAGACAAACTCTTTGAGCAATTTGAACTTAATGTAACACGGCTCAATGAAGAAATCTTTGATTTACTCAATGACAACGATGATATTTTCTCCAACAGTGAAGGCTCAGAAACAGACACAACTAGTTCAGAACCTAGATACCTTCTAAGTCTCGGAGACAATGAAGCCAAACTAACAATTGACAATCATCCAGATCGCAAATCACATCTAGATCAAGCCTTAGATATCACATTAGAGTTTCTTCAACAAAGATACGAGAACGACACTGACAACACACGACCATGGAACGAAGCCGCTGAAATAGCACTTAGGACAAGTGACATGTTCAGCAGAGGCTCTTTGTTACTAGATCCTAAATTGATTGATGCAATTATCAAAGAGAAAGGGATCAGTGATGATGCTCTCCAAAAATTCACTAATCAACAACAGTTTCTTGCTCGATTTTAAGCGAACCAAG
>JAQCFG010000087.1 GCA_027618255.1 Cyanobacteriota bacterium | reverse complement strand
TGAGCGTTATAACAAGGTGATCGATACTTGGTCTGAGACTAACGAAAAAGTAACAGCAGCAGTTGTTGACAATTTTGATAAATTAAACCCAGTTTATATGATGGCTTTCTCTGGAGCGAGAGGTTCTATCGCTCAGGTTAGACAGCTAGTTGGTATGCGTGGTTTGATGGCGGATTCCGAGGGTAAGATTATCGATCTTCCTATTAAGTCTAATTTCCGTGAAGGACTGTCAGTAGCTGAGTATATGATTTCAGCTTATGGTGCACGTAAGGGATTAGTTGATACTGCTCTGAAAACAGCTGACTCGGGCTATTTGACCCGTCGTCTAGTTGACGTTGCACAGGATGTAATTATTAGAAGTAATGATTGTGGTACTACCAACTTTCTTACTATGGGTCCTCTTAAAGATGGTGAAGCTGAAGTTGTGCCTATTAGTAATAGAATTATTGGACGTATTACGGCTGAACAAATTAAAGATCCAAAATCTGGTTCTATCATTATCAAGAAGGGTGCTTTGATCAAAAGAGTTGAAGCTGAAGCTATCGACAAAGCTGGAATTAAAGCAGTTAAGATCAGATCAGTACTTAGTTGTGAATCTAAGTATGGTGTTTGCAAAGCTTGTTACGGTTGGTCTACAACTGACAACAAACCAGTTAACTTAGGTGAAGCGATTGGTATTATTGCTGCTCAGTCAATTGGTGAGCCAGGTACGCAGCTTACGATGAGAACTTTCCACACGGGTGGTGCGGTTGCTGGTTCTGGTAAAACGAGAGATGTCTATAATGCTCCTGTTGCTGGTGAAGTTGAATATAGTTTTGGAACTCGTGAAATGAGAACTAAGTATGGAGATATTCTTTTCCAAACAGTTAAAGCAGGCAAACTTAAAATCGGTTCTAAAACACTTGATATTCCTTTGGGTGCAAGACTTGCTGTAAATCCAGGTGACCAAGTTAAGATGGGTCAGTATCTAGGTGATGCTCCTGAAGCAACCAAAAAAGTTCTTACAGAGAAAGCATCTAAGGATGTAATTACTCTTCAAGCTGGTCAAGTTGAATTTGTTGATTTTGGTATCGATGAAACTACTGACAGACAAGGTAATATTTCTAAGCAAGCTAACAAGCAAGGATCTATTTGGATTCAATCTGGAGAAGTTTTACCTATCCCTACTGGCGGTAAAGTTGTTGTTGATAGCGGTTCTTCAATCAAAAAAGGACAGACACTTGCTCAAACTGTTATCAATTGTGAAAATGATGGCGAAGTTAGATATGGTGTTGATGTATTAATCGAGAAATCTAAGATTGGTGGTAGAGAAGTCAAGAAACTTCTTAGAGGTAGAATGCTTAATGTAATCAACGCCTCTATCGGTGCTGCTAATGCCAAGATTGAACAAAGTCAACAAGGCGTTCAATGGATACTAGATGACCAAAGCGAAAGATACATAATCAAAATTGTTAACAACGAGATTATCGAGAACGGTAAAATCTTAGCTGAGTTGATTGATGATCAATTCACTCCTACTCTACCTTGTTCAGGTGAGATTAGATATGATGGAGTTCAAATTGATGATCGTAAGCTAGTCACTGAGCACGGTCGTGTAATTTTCATTCCTGAAGAAATTCATGTACTTTCAAAAGATGCTTCTCTTGTGAACAACAAGACCGGTGATTTTGTAACTGCTGGTACTGAGATCGTTAAAGACGTTCATTCTACTATCGACGGTATCGTTCGTGTAACAATCGAAAACAATATTGTTCATGAAGTAACGATTACCCCTGGTGAATTGTACTCAATCGATGATCCTTCAGCTCTCAAATTCGAGGATGGAGATATCATTAAGAAGGGCGTTGAAGTATTTGACGGTGTCAAAACTAAAAAACCAAGCATGATTACTTTGTTTGCTGATGAAGAAACAGGTGAGACTAAGTTACTGCTTAGAGAAGTTCAATTATTTGATATTACTCCAAGAACGCTTCATTTTGAGTCAGAGACTACGGATGCCAATATCGCTATCGTTCCAGTTGTTCAAATGAACTTCAAAGATGGTGATAGAGTGCGTAATATTGCTGGCGGTCCTTTAACTAAAACTAGTTTGATCCTTTATTGTAAAGAGAATTATAAAGATGCCAAAGGTATTATTGAAATTGGTGAGAAAGATCTTAATATCGTTTTCCAAGAAAACATTATTCTAAGAACTGATCGTAACGAGAATACAATGACGGAGATTCTTGTAGAGCCTGGTGATTTTGTTACGGCTGGTACTCCAGTTGCTAGGGTTCAAACTCTTGCAAATTTTGACGGTGAGATTTTCTATAGTGAGCATGATAAATATAAAATTCTTGTTCAAACACTTGAAGATGTATTCACTTTGGAGACTAGCGATAAACCAAAAGTAACTATTGGTAACTATGTACTTGCTGGAGACAAACTTGATGCTAGTACTGAAGTTCCAGAATCTGCCAAGGTGATTGCTATCAATGGCAACAAACTTACTTTGCGTAAGGCTAAGCCATTCTTGGTGAGTGCAAGTACAAGACTTCATGTTGATAACCAATCATTGGTGAATCAGGGTGATCAACTGGCAACTATCATCTACGAAAGACTTAAGGCAGGTGACATTGTTCAGGGTCTTCCAAAAGTTGAAGAGCTTCTTGAAGGACGTAAACCTAAAGAGCCTTCTGTCGTTGCTGCTTACAAAGGTAAAGTAGAAATTGTTACTGCTGATGGTATCGAAAGTCTATTTATTATTGATGGTGATGAAAGACACGAAACTGTAATTCCTCCTGGACAAAATATCATTGTGAATACAGGTGATGTCGTTGATCTTGGTGATGTACTTACTGATGGTCAACCAAACCCACATGAATTACTGGCATACAAAGGACTTGCACATTTGCAACAGTTCTTAGTTGACGAGGTTCAATCAGTTTATATTTCACAGGGTGTTGAGATTGCTAACAAACATATTGAGGTTATCGTCAGACAAATGACTCGCAAAGTCAAAATTGATGAGCCCGGTGATTCAGTATTGCTTCAAGGTGAGATGCATGAGCGTTATCACGTTGATAGAATCAATGAGGTTCTTAAGACTGATGGAGAAGAAGAAGCAACTTATACTTCTGTACTTCTTGGTCTTACTAAAGCTAGTTTGAATACTGAGAGTTTCATCTCAGCAGCATCTTTCCAAGAAACTACTCGTATCTTGGCTGAGGCTTCTATCAAAGGTAAGCTAGACTGGTTACATGGACTCAAAGAAAATGTGATCATCGGTAGATTAATACCTTCTGGTACTGGTTTTGATGAAGCTATTGATGGTGATGATGCGCTGAGAGCTACCGACAATGAGCGTGCCGAGTTAGCACAAGCCATCTAAATTCTAATAAAGCCTTGTTCAGACCTCCAGCTGCGGCGTTACGTGAGTCCTTATTGGCTACAGCCAAATCGGACACGCTCCTGCGGAGCTTTGCATGCCTCGTTCTTGGGCTTTCCAGCGGCAGCTTTTGATTTTGTGTCATTGTGCGAGGAGCGGAGCGACGAAGCAATCCTGTCCTTCAGCTTTAATAGAATTTACAAAACCTTGCTGGATAAGCCCAATAACAGCGTTATGTGATCCCCCTCGTTGGTGTTAACCAAATCGGGACGCCTTGCAGGCTCTAGCAAGCCTTGTTCTTGAGCTTTCAAGACAGGTTCTAAAGTTTGCCAATTATTTTTTCGAAATAATCTACTGGATAAGCGCCAGGTATCTTAACGCCGTTAAGAAAAAAACATGGGGTACCTGTGATATCGAGTTTTTCAGCTTGTTTGCTATCTTGGTTTATTAGTGCTTGAATTGCCTTACTAGATCTATCTTGGTTAAATTTTTCTATATCAAGGTTTAAATTTTTGGCTATCTCCAAATACATATGTTCACCTAACAAGACTTGATTCTCATAAAGATTATTTTTGTATTCACTAAATTTACCTTGTAGATTTGCTGCAAGAGCCGCTTTAGAAGCATTCTCAGCTTCTTCATTAAAAGCTAAAGGATAATTTTTATAAACCACCAATATATCCTTGCCATATTTTTCTTGTAATTTTGAAATAGTTAGTTCTGCTTTTTTACAAAATGAACACTGTAAATCGACAAAAGCAATTAATTGATATTTAGCATTTTTATTACCGACACTAGGTGAGTCGTCGATGGAGATTTGGTATCTTTTTTCGAGGGATTTTTGGAATTTTTCTGCCTCATCATTTTTTTGTTTATCTTTGGCATAGTTAATCAAAACCTCACTAATAAATTCGGGGTTTTTTTCTATTACTTCTAGCACTTGTTTTTCTATATCCTTATCTACTTTGGCACTGAGGTAGGAAAAATTTGATCCAATCACAAGACTAATTAATAAGCTGAGTCGTAGCATATAGTTATTTTTCCCATTTTTGGATACTTTGAGGGCTAATTTGTGGTAAATAATAATAATGGAACCAATACACAGAAGAGATTTCTTAGGTTTGGTGGCTAGTGCTGCGGGTTTGCCTTTTACGAAACCGGCAAGCTCACAAGAGCCCAAACCTGACACAAGAACAGAGGCTGCAGCAGCATTGCAAACTGATGATGTTAAAGACGCTAAGTTAGTAACAGAAGCATATAAGATCCTAAGAGAACCATTAGCACTTGGTGCTACTGCTATTAGTTTGGATGAGATAGCGAGATTACAAGAAATTATTGTACAAATTAAAAAGCCTCAGAAAGTTTTTGCTGAGCCTTATACTGCATCAGGTGATAATTTAACCGCGTTAATAGTAAGGAAGGCTATTGTAACGAAAGACTTACAAGATGTTACGTTGAAACCTTATAATCTAAGCTCTGAGCAAGCAGTATTGCTTTTAGAAGCTATTAAAAAACGTGGTGTTAAACTAGCTGAAGTTCGCTCTTCAGTTGAACTTGGCGGTGGAAGATTTGGTCAAAATGTTACAATAACTACTGACAATAATCTTTTGCATAACGCACGCTCTAGTGAATTAGTGCAATTTTTAAGAAAAGAAAAAGTTCAATTAAATCACAAAAATAAAATGCCACATGCTAATGCTCCACTTACTCCTCTTGCATACCAAAAGGCTTTGTGGATGGCAAACAGCGGAGTTCTATTACATTTGACCCCAACTAAATGGAACCCACAATCCAAGGCTATTCCACCCTTAGTAAAAAATTTTTTTGATGCGTTTCAATAAAAAAAGACGGAACCATGCGGAGCATGTGTTCCGCCAGTGGAGATAATAGTGACTTACGCAGGAAGTCTATTGAAGAGTATTTAGATTAAATTACCTACATCTGCCCCTAATTGATTTAAGCAGCCGTTCACAGCGTCTCTTCTCAATTTCTCACCAAATACCCATATATTCAGGTTACGCGGTCTATTAGGTCTGCCTGCACATTCAGCATATATTGTCGCTTTTGTATTTGGTGCGTGAGCAGCCATTACGTTATTTGCTGTATTTAGTAAATTAGTTATTCTAGTTTTGAATCCGTTATAAGCAAAATCAAATCTTGAAGATCTATCAACAAATTTAGTTTGTAAATCTCCTAATTGCCCATGAAGCATGTCCATACTCGCCTCCGCCATACCAACCTGAGCCCCAGCTAAAGTAATGGCTACAGCATCTTCTGCTGGATTGCAAGCATTCTGTACGGCTTCATCTGCATCATCAATACTATTCTCGGTATTGATGATAGTAGTTAACATAGCATCTAAAGGTATTCTTAGTTCAGCATCTATTAAAGCTTTATCGTAATGCATTTTATTTATAGCAGTATTAGTTGAAAAATCTCTTGCATACTGACTACTCTTCATACTTGCACCACTACATATGTATGTTTGTTTCATTTTGTTATAGCAGTTATTTTGCGTAGCGTGAGCAGTATCAGCGAAACTTATAATATTACCCATTTCGGCATATCTATCAGCTACTTCATTTTTTAAAGCAGTCCACTCTATATCGAGTAAGCCAACAAGTTGATTGAATGTATCTATTCTGTATGCTAGCTGGTTACAAAGTTCATCTAGCCCAGCAGCCATAAATGGATCATTCATGCCAGCATCCATAGCCGGGTCAATCATACCAGCATCCATAGCTGGGTCATTCATACCAGCATCCATAGCCGGGTCAATCATACCAGCATCCATAGCTGGGTCATTCATACCAGCATCCATAGCCGGGTCATAGTAG
>JAQCFG010000086.1 GCA_027618255.1 Cyanobacteriota bacterium | reverse complement strand
CAAGATTGTCACTATAGCGCTGCATCTCTTGTTTGAGGATTGCTTGCAAATCAGAGAAGTCTCCCTTCAACAGTAGCTCTACTTGCCGAAGCATCGCCGCATAATCCTCTTCAGAGATCAATTGCTGACAAGGTCCTAGGCATTTGCCCAAATCATAATTAAGACAAGGTCGATTTTTAAATGGTGGCACTCGTTTCTTGCGCAATGGAAATAATTCATTAACCAGGTTGAGGTTCTCATACATGGCAGAGATATTGGTATAAGGACCAAAGAACTTGTTACGAGATCCTTTTGATCTTTGTTTGGATTTAAACTGCTCGATATCACGCACCGGTATCAAACGTGGATAAGCCTCATCATAAGTAATCACAAGCCAAGGATAGTATTTATTGTTGGCTTTGAGTAGAGCATTGTATTTGGGTTGATGCTTGAAGACAAGGTTGGACTCTAGTATCAATGCTTCTTTTTCTGACTTAGTTACTATTGTCTCTAAGCGCTTGATCTTAGGAACCATAACAGCAAGCTTGGGTCTATCAGACCAACTTGATTCATTCCAATAAGAACGTACTCTGGATTTGAGATTGATAGCCTTGCCGATATAGATGATCTTGTCTTTAACATCACGGAAGATATAGACCCCAGGGGAGTTTGAGAGTTTACTTAGTTCTGCTTTGATTTCTACTTGAGTCATTACAACAATTACTGATACCCAATAGCGTTGTTTCAGGGCTTCAGATGCAAGGCTTGCGAGAACCCGAAGGGTGTCCCAAAGTTGGTTAACACCAACGAGGGCGAGCGTAACGCAGCAGATGGAGCTTCTAGGACAGGCTAAAAAGCGTGGAGGTAGTGATCCGTCTCCCACTGTGACACATGCGCACGATAGCTTTGATATTCCTTATACTTAGTCTCAATATAATGATTGTAAGTATGATCACCAAGAGCTTGGCGTACCAGATCAGACTCTTCCATATACTTTAGAGCTTCATCTAAGTTACCAGGTAAGGCATGAATATTACGTTCTTTCATTGTATCCATTTCAAGCTCATAAATATTTTCATTAACCTCTGCTGGTGGCTGTAATTTATTCTTCACTCCATCTAAACCAGCTTCAAGCATTGCTGCAAAAGCTAAGTAAGGATTGGCTGCCGGGTCTGGACATCTAAGCTCAGCTCTAGTACCAGCTCCTCTCGTTGCAGGGATTCTAATCAAAGCAGATCTATTCAGCTTAGACCAAGCAATATAGACAGGTGCTTCATATCCAGGTACTAATCTCTTGTAACTATTAACTAATGGATTGGAAACTGCACAGAAAGATTTGACGTGTTTCAACAAGCCAGCAATAAAGTATTTCATGGTGTCAGAAAGACCATCAGCTTTGCTTTCATCAAAGAAAACATTGTTGCCCTTTAGATCGCTCAACGACATATTGCAATGCATCCCGCTACCGTTGATGCCAACAATTGGTTTTGGCATAAAGGTCGCATAGAGTCCGTATTCATGAGCAATAGACTTAGTTGCCCATTTGAATGTAATCACATTATCAGCAGTTGCAAGCGCATCTGCGTATTTAAAGTTGATCTCATGCTGAGAAGGCGCCACTTCATGGTGTGAAGCTTCAACCTCACAACCAAGCTCTTCGATAGTATCGATGATAGTTCTACGCACATCAGCACCAAGATCAGTTGGTTCAACGTCATAGTAACCACCTTGATCAGTTAGCTTATTTGTCGGAAAACCTTCTGCATCAGTATCAAAAAGGAAGAATTCACATTCTGGTCCTACATTGAATTTATAACCGAGTTCCTCTGTTTTTTTCAAAACACGTTTGAGGTTATTTCTTGGACAACCATCAAACGGGGTGCCATCAGGATTGTAAATATCACAAATGATTCTTGCTACAGCACCTTCACGCGGTCTCCAAGGGAGCACCCTAAACGTACGAATATCTGGATAAAAGTACATATCAGAAGTTTCAATAGTTCTAAATCCTCTTATGGAAGAACCATCAAGCATAACTTTGTTATCAAGTGCTTTCTCTAATTGCCCAATTGGCACAGAAATATTCTTCACCAATCCGTGAATATCACAGAACTGTAAACGAATAAACCTGACGTCATTAGCGTTACATAGCTTAATGACATCTTCTCTAGTATTAATTTTTCTATCCATATGGCGATCATAATAGCATTAAAGCAAATGACTTGATAAGTGGCTTTGTTTATGTTAAATTCAACTAAATAACCGCCGGGTATCCAAATAATTGCGTGCAAAGTAGAACTAATATAGCGAGTCAGATTGGACGTGCAACTCAACACTTTTTTGATAATACAAGTGAGCATAGCAATGCAATGTACAGGTTGCGACTTAACCACGATAGTTTCAGGAGGAAACTACTGTAATGTCCCTGGTAGGTAACAGTCGGCAATTAACTGCCAGCATCGACGAAACTGGTGACACCAAAGTTCTTGTACCTGGCGAGAAGCTCAATCAGCAAATAACAGATTTTGTTGATGCTATATTTCGAATTTATCGAGGACAAAAACCACAAAATGATAATTTCTATATCAATTTGACTGCAGCAGCTGATGAAGATGATGAAGCAATAGGGCGAAATCTACAAAGTGATTTTCATATCATTGAAAAAGCATATTTATTTTTATACGAATCCGTACAAGAAGGGCAATTAGATCTAATCACGAAGAAAGATATGACTTATGCCAAGCTAGGTTCAGTCAATGGAATTCGGTTACTTGCTAATTGTGAAGAAGTTGTATTATTGGCATTCTTAGACCCTGATGCTGATCTTGAACATGATGACCCGCAAATTGCAATAATCAACTATAAGGACGGCACACAATCTATGGTGAGATTTTTAAGCAATGATCAATTTTTTACACTAACTAGGGGACCAGTAGACTGATTCTGAGTTAGAATACTTAACGAGATCCGCCAACTATGCCAAAAAACAAAAATAAAATCTTGATCGGCAGAAAAGAAGAAATAGACCTTCCGGACCTTAAATTAAAAAAATTAAACGCCAAGGTTGATACTGGAGCATATACTTCATCCATTCATTGTCATCTTATTGAAACATATACGAGAGCTGGCAAAGTCCTCTTACGCTTTCGCTTATTAGACCCAGAACACCCTAATTATCAACGTAAAACTTTTATATTTAGAAATTTTAGTTCTATAAGAGTCAAAAGCTCTAACGGCAGGTCGGAGTTGCGTTATCAAATCAGCACCAAAGTCAAAATCAATGAAGAGATTTTTAAAACAGAATTTACTCTCACCGATAGAAGTGATATGAAATATCCTATTCTTCTAGGTCGCAAATTTATTAAACAAGGTTTTATCGTAGATGTTTCCAAATACAATCTTGCCAAGAAAAAATACAAAATCAATATTACCAAGGACAAATAATGAAAATAGCTATACTCTCTAGGAAAAAATCACTTTATTCAACCAACAGCTTAATCAAAGCCGGTCAAGCAAGGGGACACGATGTTGTAGTAATTAACCACACCACTTGTTCATTGGTGATGGAAAAAGGCAAACCAACAATATATTATCACGGCCAACCATTAGAAGATATTGATGCGATCATTCCTCGAATTGGTGCGTCAGTTACTATGTTTG
Organism: Cyanobacteriota bacterium; assembly: GCA_027618255.1. Lineage (NCBI taxonomy): Bacteria > Bacillati > Cyanobacteriota > Cyanobacteriota bacterium. The sequence continues at coordinate 2,935 of JAQCFG010000086.1, read as the reverse complement.
GTACTGCCATCGTCAGACAATTTGAAATCAAAAAAATTATCACCACCGCCAGTGCTCAAGCAATTGAATTATCAAGAGACAAACTCAAAAGTCAACAACTATTCTCAATGATGAATATTGGTATCCCCAAAACAGTCTTTGCCAAATTTCCTAAACAAGAAGAAGTTCCAAACTTGATAAGTCATGTGGGCGGGGCGCCTCTCATTATCAAATTACTTGAAGGTACACAAGGACTCGGTGTTGTTTTAGCAGAAACCAAAAGTGCAGCCAAATCTGTGATTGAAGGATTCTCCGCACTCAAAGCCAATATTCTAATTCAGGAATTTATCAAAGAAGCTGGTGGAGCTGATCTTCGTGTCATTGTTGTTAACGGAAGAGTAGTTGCGGCAATGAAAAGACAAGGAGCAGAGGGAGAATTTCGTTCTAATTTACACCAAGGCGGCAGCGCGCAAGCTCTTCAATTAAATAAAAAAGAAGCCCATGTTGCAATCAAGGCCGCCAAAGCCATGGGACTAGGTGTTGCTGGTGTTGACATGCTTGTATCAAAACGCGGGCCATTAATAATGGAGGTTAACTCATCTCCTGGACTTGAAGGGATTGAGAAAACAACCGGAATTGACGTGGCAGGCAAAATTATTGAATATCTAGAGTTAAAACAAACCAAGAAAGAAGCACGCAAAAAAAGAAAATTAGATTCTTCTAAGCCCACAACAATTGAGACCTATCAAGACTTTGTGGATATAGTAAATCCAAGTACCGAAATCATTGAGGTCTAAATATAATGAAAGAATTGGTTATAGCTGGGCAAAGTATAAAGCCAGACACAAGAAAAAGAATTGACATCGACGTAGCCAAGCTATATGACTATACCAAGATGGCCTTATCCATTGAAGTAATCCGTGGCAAAGAAGAGGGTCCAACACTTTTTGTCTCAGCAGCGATGCATGGTGACGAAATTAATGGCGTAGAAATTTGTCGAAGATTATTACAACACAAAATCCTCAAAAAAATCAAAGGTACAATCATAGTTGTTCCGATTATTAATGTTTTTGGCTTAATAACAAGTCACGCTATCTTCCTGATGGACGTGATCTTAATAGAAGTTTTCCTGGCTCAGCCTCTGGGTCTCTCGCAGCGCGACTAGCCAATATCTTCCTAACTGAAATTGTTGACAAATGTACTCATGGCATCGATTTACATACCGGAGCAATCCATCGAAGCAATCTTCCACAATTGCGAGCATCCTTACATGTGCCTGAGACCCTTAGGCTAGCAGAAGCATTTGGCAGCCCGGTCATCATCAACTCAAGTATCAGAGAGGGGTCACTACGTTCAGTGGTCATCCAACGAGATATTAGATTATTAGTTTTTGAAGGTGGTGAAGCCTTGCGCTTTGACGAGAATGTAATCAAGTCAGGATTGTTTGGCGTACTTTCTGTAATGAAAGCTATAGGCATGATTGAAGACAATGTTATGAACACACGCAAACAAAAAGAATGCTTTGTAGCTAAATTTAGCGCTTGGCTAAGAGCTCCTGCAAGCGGAATTCTCACCGGTTCAAAGAACCTCGGAGCCAGAGTCAAAGCCGGAGAAGTCATTGGCAAAATCTCAGACCCATTTGCTAAGCACCTGTCTAAAATAATTGCAACTAATTCAGGAATCATTATTGGACGCACAGAGTTAACTCTTGTAAATGAAGGTGATGCACTGTTTCACATAGCAAGCTTTGAAGATTCTAAGGCTGTAGCTGCAGATATAGGGGAAACCATCTTTTTTCTTCAACTCAGAAGAGTTTGCTAGCATGCCAAGCAAAGTTGATTTACCTGTCATATTTTCTCCCGCAAATACAGTGATTCTTTTACCTAATAAGATATCTTGGTTCTCAAACAACCTAAACTTTTTTATTTTAATCTCTTTAAACACAATACCTATTTTATCAATAATAGTGAAAGCCCTAACTAATTAATACTTTTTAATTGGCCAAATCTTTATAAATTGACTAAAATTTTCACATGCAATACTTCCTCTACGCCCGTAAGTCCTCTGACTCAGAGGATAGACAAATGCTATCTATTGAAGCTCAGATCCAGGAACTGAGAGACTTTGCGAGGCAGAACAGGCTCAGTATTGTGAAGATTTTCACCGAATCCATGTCAGCGAAACAGCCTGGGAGACCAGTTTTTAATCAGATGCTCACAGGGTTAGAACAAGGTCAAGCACAAGGAATCATTGCTTGGCATCCAGACAGAATTGCGCGTAATACCTATGACGGAGGTAAAGTAACTTACTTAATAGATCAAGGTTTGATTAAAGATCTCAAGTTTCCAAACTTCTACTTCGATAAAACTGCTAATGGTAAGTTTAATCTCTCAATTGCTTTCTCTCAGGCTCAGTATTTTGTTGATGGTTTGCGTGAGAATGTGAATCGTGGAATCAGACAGAAGGTACGTAGAGGAGAGTTCCCAGGTAAGGCTCCTTACGGCTATATTAATCATCACAAAACCAGAAGTATAGAACCAGACCCTGAACACTTCAATACTATGAAAAACCTTCTAAAGAGATTTGCAGAGGGTGAAATCAACTACAAAGAAATGCGAGATCTAATGTACGCTTCTGGAATCAAAGGTGCAAGAAACGAGAAAGCTATCTCATTCTCTACTCTGCATAACTTACTCACAAACCCATTCTATTACGGCGTTTTCAAGCTTAGAGGTGAATTGCATGAAGGCTCACATAAGCCAATGATCTCAAAAGAGACCTTCAATAAAATACAAAAAAGAATCAAATCAAACTCTAGAAAACTTAATCACAAGAAAGCTCGTCAAGAGACTCCGTTCTTCTTTCCTAATATCGCTAGTTGCGGAGACTGTGGTTATTCGATAACTTTTGAGAAGCATAAGAGCAGGTGTAAAGAAGAGACACTCAAGTATTACAG
>JAQCFG010000085.1 GCA_027618255.1 Cyanobacteriota bacterium | reverse complement strand
GATAACTGGTTCTTGAGCATCTGCTTTTAAAAGTGCTTGAGATTCATCTCTATTAGTTTCTTCAAATCCAGTAAAATTATAGGCGGCATAATCTAGAGGATCCCCCTCGTGTTTAGGACTTATTGTCCCAATATGGCATAAATCTCTTGGTGTTATTGGTTGTTGTATTTTGTAGCTCATATTGTAATCTCCTATATCTTACTGCCAGTAGATAATAGCAAAGCGGCTTGCTACTTGTCAATACCGGATTGAACTATTTTTTGTATTGCTAATGCCACTTAACAATACCAGTACACTGTAGTATCACTGTCTTTACAATTGGATCTTTGGCTTTGTTTTTGGTCAATCGGGACATCTCTGTGCTCATTACATCCTTAATTGAGACATGACTGTCCCGATTGAGGGTATAATGGGTACAGAAATGTCCCGATTGGAGTTTGGAAGTCAAATTTGGAATCGAATCTTAACCAGCGTCAAATATACATACTCGAAGTTTTAGGAGAGAAGCTTAGCGTTAGCATTGCTGAGCTTAGAGCCGCAGTTACTGATGTTAGTCAAAAAACCCTTGTTAGGGATTTGAACTTTTTGCAAGAACAAGGTTTGGTGAAGCGAGAAGGTCAGGCAAAAGCAACTAATTACTCTCTGCTGCCATTATATAAGTTGACTAAAGTTATTGATAAACAAACTTACTTTGATATAGAACTAGACTTAAGAAAAATCCAGCAACGATTTGAGCATTCAATTTTCAACGATCTTCAAGAGAGCTCTGAAAAAATATTCACTCAGTCTGAATCGAAACATATTGATGAGTTGACTAAAAAATATCAACTTAGCAAATCTGAATTAAGCCAGGGGCTTATAAAGAAAGAATTTGAAAGGCTTACTATTGAACTAGCTTGGAAATCATCTAAAATTGAAGGCAACACATATTCCTTGTTAGATACTGAGGCTCTACTTAAAACAGGTATCTTAAATCCCAATCATAGTCAGGAAGAAGCACAGATGCTTCTTAATCACAAGCAAGTTTTAGATTACTTGCTTGAAAATTCATCTACTTATAAGAAGTTGAGCTTGAGTAATTTAATAGACTTACATAATTTAGTTATTGATAAATTAGCTATTGATCAGAATATCCGTAAGAAATTAGTAGGCATTACTGGCACAAGCTATAGACCTCTTGAAAATGAATTTCAAATCAAGGAAGCTTTGGAGAAGACTTGTGTCTTAATTAATCAGGAGGGCACAGTTATTGCTAAGGCTTTGTATAGCTCAGTTTTATTTCCATATATTCAAGCATTTGAAGATGGTAATAGGCGAACAGCGCGTATGGCTACAAACGCAATTTTGATGGCATATGATTATTGCCCTCTTTCATACAGAAGTATTGATATTCAGGACTACAAAAAATCGATCTTGCTCTTTTATGAACAAAATAATCTTAGGTATCTTAAGGAGCTTGTGATTGAGCAGTATGAATTTGCTGTTAATAATTATTTTTGTTAGTTGTTGATGCTGGCAAATAATTAATGCAACTTTGCAATATCAGTAGTCATAGTCTCACTATCTTTAAAATCCCCTGAACTAATAATTGGATCTCGTTCTTTGTGTTTCTGGTGCCACCAAGCAACAAAGGCTTCGACGACTTCTGGGTCAAATTGTGTACCAGAAAAACGAATGATTTCTTCAAGTCCTTCCTCCGGTGAGCGCGCTGGCATATAAACTCGATTGGTTGTCATAGCGTCATAGGCGTCAGCTACAGTGGTGATTTTGGCAATGAAGGGAATGTCCGCTCCGTCAAGTCCGTGCGGATAGCCCTTGCCGTCCATGCGCTCGTGGTGAAACAGAATCGGTTCTAGACAGCGTTTGAGCGTCGGTACTTGAGAAATGATATTGGCGCCCAAAATGACATGGGTCTTCATGATGGTGAATTCTTCAGAAGTTAATGAGCTTGGTTTAAAAAGTACATCATCCTTGATACCAATCTTGCCGATGTCATGTAATAGTGATCCACCTTCAAGATTGAAGCGATCTTCATCAGTTAAACTGAACATACCACCTAGATCTTTGGACATCTTATATACCCGGTAGCTGTGGCCACTGGTATATGGATCCTTGGTCTCTAGCGAGTAGATCAGGGCTTTGGCAATATTGTAAAATTCTTCACTCATATTTTTTTTTTAGGCCAAAACAAAAAAGACTCACTGAGCCATTCCACCTACATATATAATATTATGTTTTTAATTTTAAGAAAACATTAAATAGAATGTTTTTTGCGACTTAATCGTACAAAGTATAGTTCTAGCCAAAATAAATATGTAATACGTGTTTTACTGGGATATAATAGGAAGTATTCTGCAAAACTAAGTTAGGTTAGTGATGTCGACAGATTTATTGAAAATGCGTGAACTCCTTACAATTGCACTTATATTAAGTTTGAACTTGCCAGCAGGGGCTTATTCAGCGCAGTCTGATGTTACCAGCCTAATTAATCAGGGGATTACCTATCATAGTAATCGCAATTTTGTCTTGGCAATCCAATCATTTGCTAAAGCCCTGGATCTTGATCCTGAAAATATACAAATCAAGCAAAACCTCAGTATCGCCCATAACAACTACGGTAAATACCTAGCTGAGAGGACTGACGGTGCTGGTGCTGCTCGTGAGTTTAGAAATGCGCTTTATTACAACCAAGAAAACGGAGTTGCCAGAGACAATTTGAATTACAAACTCAAAGATCTTGAACAATCTGTTGATGATCAAAACAAAAGAATTTTGCAAGCGAAACAAGAAAGATTGCAAGAAAATTTTTATGCTGCCATTGCTGAGTTGCGTGAAGCAAATAGAATTCAAAAAACAGTCGAAGCCTATGTTGAGATTGGAACCAACTATCATTTGCTTTCTTTGAAATCACCTCAGGATCAAACCTATGTAGGAAATGCAATTGAAGCGTTTAATGCGGCAATGACAATTAATCCTAATGATGCTCGTCCTTACGTTAAGCTCGGTGATGTTCATGTTGCGATTGGCAAAATTAATCAAGGGATTGATTACTACGAAAAAGCAATTCAAAGAGATCCAGGCAATAACGATGCTCAGTCTGCTTTAGTCAATGGTTGGCTGGCTGCAATTAGAATTGCGCCGCATCTTGCAAACAATCATATTGGACTTGGTACTGCTTATCAATTGCGCGGTGACTTTGTCCAAGCTGAACGTAGCTTCCGTAGAGCCTTGCAGATAGATCCAACTAATAGGCTTGCTTTGGGAGGTCTTGATACTTTAAAAGAAGACAGAATTAAAACACAAGTGAATTTGTTTCTTGATCGAGCTGTCGTGCTGCAAAAACAAGGACAACTTGATGAAAGTTTGAGTCACTACATCAAAGCGCTCAATCTTGAACCAACCAATCCTGATATTCATTACAATATTGGAACAGCGTTTCAAGCCAAGGGTGACATGGTGCGCGCGCGCAAAGCCTATGCCAAGACATGCGAACTCTTTCCTGATCATGTGGAAGCGAAACAAGCACTTGCAGCACTTGGTGTAGAAGAAAAAGAACAACAAATTGCTGAAGCATTTAAGCAGGCAATTGCTTACCAACAAAAGGGTGATTACAGATCCGCAATCTCAATCTATGAGAGGATTAGCGTTGATAGACCAGCTGACGATAGTTTGTTTTATAACATGGCGGTTGCCTATCAAGCATTGAATGAATTAGATCAGTCAATAACTAATTATCACAAAGCCTATGCAATCAAACCAGATGAGTCTTACTCTGAAGCGATTCGTTCTGTGGAAATTGCGCAAGCTAACGCATTACTAACTGAGGCAATTAACCTTCAGTCAGAAGCGAAGAACGATGAAGCGATTACACTGTATCAAAAAGTCGTGAAGCTGGTACCTGGAAATGCCAACGCTTGGTATAACTTAGGCACGGCTTATCAATCTGTAGCTAAAGACTCAAGTGCACTTAATGCCTACCAAAAAGCATATGACTTAGATGAGGCGAATCAAACCGAAGCAGTTTTCTTCTCCGCTTTGATTCTTGAAGATCAACGTAAATTAATTGAAGCTATCGAGCTTTATAATAAATATCTTGGTCTTGCTCCTACTGGAGACTATGCTGGTGAGGCTAGAGAGCGTCAAGAATACATCAAGAGTTTCTTGTAATGACATTTTTCATTCTTAAGAAAATCCTTTGTTGCTTTGTTAATTCAAGCTCTTGTGTTAAGATCTTTGCTGTTCAGGGCCCGTAGCTTAGTTGATGGCGACTGCGCAAGCAGGAGCAGTCATAAAGGGTCCGCCTCCTTTAACTGGGGTTAGCTAAAAATCGCGAGATAATCGTGATCTCACACAAGGGCCCGTAGCTTAGTTGGTAGAGCGCCTCGCTTGCACCGAGGAGGTCGAAGGTTCAAATCCTTTCGGGTCCACCATTATAAAAATAAATATCCTCGCCTTTTAAGGTGAGGATATTTATTTTTGTGGGGTAGCAGGATTTGAATCTTCGACCGGTTGTCGAAGATATCGGGGTCGTGACAAAACCGGGTGCAAGATTGACTACTGGTGACCCCCGATAGCAGCGTAAAATTGCATCGCAATTTAGCTGCTTAAATCCTTTCGGGTCCACCATTATTTATAAATCGACCTCCTCTCCGAGGCTTATCACAAAACGATACTTAATCGTTTTGCTCAAGCGTTTCGGGGTTCACCGTTGAGTTATGGAGAAGAGGGTTACGATACTTTTGTATTTGATAAGTCCAAAGGAGAATTTGCCTAAAGCTGATACTCTAAAAGTCTGAAAACTTGCGGTCATACACATAGTATCTGGATTTCTGGGGACCTTAGCCTAAGCTACTAATCTAATAAAAACCCTAAAAATTTTGATTTAACTGCTTTTTAACCCTTAGATGCTAAAAAAAATTAATGCGACCATTAGGCAACAATAAAATAGGATTAGTTGCTAATAATAGTGAAGATCAATCTCGTTCCAGTGCAAGTTCTCATGATCAGACTAATGCAAAACGAAGATTGCGTAATACTGCAAGTAGGTTGTCAGCAAATATTCGTGAGCAACGTTCTGATTCTTTTGCTCAGCCCAACTTAAGAAGAGCTACTAAAAAAGAAATTGATTTGATCAATAAAGAAATAGAGAAAGAAGGTTATCCCGTACCAGATCCCAACTTAAGAAGAGCTACTCAGAAAGAAATTGATTTGATCAAGAAAGAAATAGAGAAAGAAGGTTATCTCGTACCAGATCCCAACTTATACTTAAGAAGAACAACGGGTGAAGAATTAGCAGAATTCATTGATGGAAATAAAGAGGCAGGGGCTTATGACATTGATGGTAATGGCAGAACAAGTCCAAGTAGTGATGGAAATTTGATCTTGCTCTACTCAATGGGCGTAAGAGGAGATGCTCTAAAACCGTTTATTGATGGAGATGCAAGTGTGGAGGACGTTGAAAAGAAATTAGAGCAATCCTTTAAGGAGGGGGCTTTTGATGTAAACAATGACGGAGTCTCTGGTTATAGAGATGCGCAAACTATACTTGCTAGACTTTTTAGTCTGCCGAGTAGCTCTCTTCCAGGGTTTATCCAAGGAAATAATAATACAGGACCAGGTGTTGAAAGGTTTATCGACGAGCATAAAGCTGTAGGAGCTTATGACATTGATGGAGATGGAGAAACCAATGCTGCTACTGATGGAACTTTGATATTTCACTACTTGCAAGGACAAAGAGGTGCAGATCTTCAACCTTTTATTGTTGGAAACACAACTGTCAAGGAAGTTGAACAGCGTTTACAAGAAGCTGTTGAACGAGGATCTTTTGATGTAGATAACGATGGTATGGCAGGTTATAGTGATGGACTTTCTATATACTTGAGATTAGCAGGTTATAGTGGAGAGGAGATCTTGGAAAGGCTAGAATGGGACAAGGGATTCATTCCAGGACCTGATGTTGGGCAAAGACCTATTGAAGACGGGTTTATTCCAGACCCACGTTTAGAACCTTTACCAATAGATGACGGATCATATCCTGTGCCGGACGTTAGACCTAGAGATCCAATGATAGATATTGCTTGATATTTAAGAATAATTCATATAAAACTAGATTTTAAAATTGTCACAACTAAGATTATAAGTATTTAACTGGCCATTTTATTCTCAATTCATTACAATTATCCTCATGAGATATTTTATTTACTGCCGTAAATCTTCCGAAGAGGAAGATAGACAGATGCTATCTATTGATGCTCAATTAGGAACTTAGGGTCAAGTCCCCACAATCCAACATTTTAAAATTTCACCAAGAATCGTTTAAAAATCCAAATCAGGAATAGACCTTAACCAAAGTGTGCGTTGTGCGGGATACGACCCTGAAAATCGAAAGCTCTCAAATCTGAATCTTTTATCCACTCCCGAAATTGATCAAAATATATTTCAATAGAGTTTTTAATCTTATAAAGATATTCAAGACTATCATATTCTTTTCTTTTTAAACCATCAGATCTATCAAGAACTTCATCAAGACATTCATTAGCATAGATTCTACTGAGAACCTGTTTACATAGATTTTTAAAATCCTTTCTATCATGTTTCATCTCGTGGTATTAATCGTCAGGATTTCTTTTATGATTTAGATCAGACTCTACATCTTGCTCAAGCGTTTCGGGGTTCACCGTTGAGTCATGGAGAAGAGGGTTGGTATCTCCCCTGAAGG
>JAQCFG010000084.1 GCA_027618255.1 Cyanobacteriota bacterium | reverse complement strand
TATCACGGTTGTGAGAAAACCCTTATCATTCAATCTTAAGCATGTCCCGTGATAGGTCCGAAGGACCTCGAAATTTTAGGCGGAGTGTCATTTTGAAAAGTGAATTGTGCAGACGCGGCTCTGTGCCTCGCGGCGTATCCGCACCTTCACTTACTCACGAGTATACTCATAATAAATTTGCATTGCTCTTTTGTGTTCATCAGGTTCTAAATGCGAAATCATAGTTTGATATCCCGGAAGTGATATACCGCGTTGAGCAATCCTTGTTAATTGAATTTCAAACGGGGTATCTTCAGCTTCATCATCAAGATCTTCTGTTGCTGTAGGTCTTTCCCCGGCATAAAAATCAAGTGCTAGTTTTTTCAATGAAGACATTGATTCATTCTTATTAAGTGCAATCTTGATTAATCTCAGAGTATTGCCAAGTGTTGCTTTATCACCACGATAGATTGCAAGAGCATTCTTTCTGCTAACACCAATGATTGCTGCAATCATCGGCCTCTTGTAGTCCTTTCCATTTTTTTGCCCTGCAACTACTTCATCAAATTTTGTTGCTAAAGCTTGTTTAAATGCAGTTAGGTAGCGTTGTGGATCTAGACCTACAGGAGTTGTTGGGCTTGTAGCTCTATCAATCATATATTCTAATAATCTATCTTGAAAAATACTAGGATCTTTATCAGCTGTTGCTAACAAATAACGATCACGAATCAGTTCAATATCCTCATCTTTGCTCAACTCAACTAATTTAAAAGCATCGTGCAAAGCATGATTTGCGGCAGCTAAATCATTGTATAAACGAAGACGTGTAACTGCTTCATCAGTTAATGATTTGCCCGCAAAATATAGCTCTAAAACAGTTTTTTGTTTGACATTTAGTTTTTGAACAAAGGGTATTAATCTTGAGGGTAGCTTCGCAGTTTTGTTTTCAAGGAATACTCTGTTTGCTTGATTCATTTCTTTGTTGACGAAATCTTCGTCATATGAAAACAGCTTGGCTATGGCTTTCTCCTCGAGACCACAAGACTTTAAAAGAGAAAAAAACTTTCCCGGAGACGGATCCATAGATATGAGATATTGTAAAAATCTTTGCTCGTTAGAATCCCTAGTAGGTGCAATTTTGGTTTGGATTATGTCAATAACTCTATTTGCAAAAAAATCAAAAATCGCTTGATCGGCAGCTTTTCTGAGGCGAGGTAATAATGAATCAGGATTAATAACAAAAGAACTTCCTTCTTTTACATTAAGGAGATTACAAATTGTTGTGGGATCAAGACCTCTCATTCTAGCAATGAAGGCTATGACCGTTGGACTTTGTGATTGCCCTAATAACTTAAAAATATCAATGTAGATTTTTTGTTCAAAATCATCTTGTTGTATTTTTAAAGCTTCAGGTAATTTGGGTAAATTTTTGCCAATGACTTTATTGAGTATTTCAGTACGTATGAATTTGTTATTAGTAATATCTCTTTCTAATAAATATTTGCTTCTCCAAAGCAAGACTTCTCCAATGTCATCATCATGAGACTTTTTTTGGTCGACATTTGCTGCAAAACTTCGTTCCTCAAGATATCTTTTTTTGAGCTTACGCTCTATAGTTTGTTTGACATTTAATTTTTTTAGCTCTTTGCCTGTATATCTATTAAATTCATGAGCATTCGCTGACCTCATATAGGCATACACATATTTATAATCAGCTTCATTTAAGTTCTGAAGACATTTGGGCAATGGCATGTGGCTGTGTAAGCTTTGTCTTGCATAATCTATAAAATAAACTGGTACTGTAGTGTGAACATCAACTCTGGAAGCAGCATTATTACCAGCTGTATAGCCAAGTAATGGATCGCCTTCGAATATACGTGAAATTACCTTCATAAATTATTCAGATAAGAGTGTAGCACCCATTAACCCGTCTTGTAGATAGTAGATAGGGTCGTATCCTGACATCTGCCTTAATCGTGTCATACCCTGAAATGTCAGATGTCAGGATACGACCCTAAGGGCCTGTAACTCAGTTGGTAGAGTGTTTCCATGGCATGGAAGAAGTCGTGAGTTCGAATCCCATCAGGTCCACCATTCCATAATCCGTATTGCTATAATAACAAAGCTAGATTTCTAGCACTAAATAATTGCGCTTAGACGCTGAGCCTGAATTCTTGGCCCCAGCTTTGCTTTATATTATGGTAGCACCTGTCGATACAATTTCAATAAATAAACCAAATCTGCCAGTTGAAAAAACAGGACAGTCTAATTTGTTTGAGCAGATTACTCAGACCAATAGAGTCTCTGAATTATTCAGTGAACAGCCAAAAAAAATAGAGAAGAAACTAGATGAGTTGCAGGGCTGGGACAAAGTAAAACGAGCTGCCAAAATTTGGGCTAAGATTTTTGATTCAAGGGCATCAACCTATAGAGCTGTGATGGATTTAATTGGTGCTGATATTCCAACTGTGATTGCTGGAATGAGGAATATTTATAGTTTCATTGAGCAGTCTATTGAAGCAGCTGAGAGCTTTATTATGGTTTTTGCTGCTCCCAAAATTACTAGTTGGGTTTCTAAAATTATTGGCAAATCTGTTTTGAGTGCAAAAGATCATCAAGATACGCAGCATCACTTGCTTTTCCATAGATCAGAACTTCATGACAATGAACAATTTAAACAAGCAATTTATAGGATCAGAGCTGAAGAGGTTGATGACAAAAAACATATTGCTGAGCTTTATCGAGAGCTTGGTAAGCATGAGAAAGCCAAGGAATTAGATGATGAGTCGCAAGCAATTAGAAATTATTGCGACAACTTTATTAGTAATTATAATGAGCAGCAGGCGACGAAGCAGAGGGAACAGTTACTCAAGCTCAAAGAGTCTGTGCAGCTTGCAGAGAGCTTTGTAGAGGGTGGTCTTTGGGGTAGCTTTGGTATTACTATGCGCTTGTTTAGAAAATATGTACTCAAGCAAGATAGTTTTACTGGTACTAAGGGCTATGCAAATAAAGAAGAGCAAGCTAAGCTCGGGGATAATAACAAGATTGGTATCAAAGAAATTTTTGGAGCTTTGGTTGGTACGACAATATCACCAATAATTAATAAGTTAGTTCTCAATGCTACTCGAGATCGAGACAAGGTTAAACACAGTAAATGGCTATCTTGGTTGGATTATCAATTTGATATGACTCATGGATTATATCCTCGTTTGGGAATGATGTTCTCATTTATGGTTATTCCTAAGTGGTCGAGTGTCTTCTTGACAGCGCAGGGGCGTAATGAATTAATAGAAAAACTTTCTAAGGCTCTTTCAATGATTCCACTTTGGTGGCTTGGTCAAAAAATCACTAATGGTCCACTTGCAGCAATGCGCGATAAACAAATGCAAAAAGAATACGGTACAGAACCAGGTTTGTTGGTTAATAGACCAAACCCTCGACAAGCTGGTTTGACGGGCTGGCTCAAGCATCTTTTTCCAGAGGCTCAAAAATACTATGATATTTTCAAGCAGTTACAGAATGTCGATGATCCAAAATTGAAAGAAGCTGCTTTTGACAAGCATGCTAAAACGCTTTATCAAGGTCTAGGCTTGCATACAGGAATAATTTTCACGGCAATTATGCTATCGCAGTTCTTGACTAAGTTACGGGTGAAAAAGCAGCTTAAAGCAGTTTGATCACTTTCCAAAACACTTTCTTACAAGCAAGCTCTCTAATTTGCTCACGGCTTAATCTACGTGCAATCCAGTTTAGTTTCTCGACTTCGGTTTTACCTTTGTATTTGATCCCTACATAAATAGTACCGATTGGTTTTTCGTTTGTGGCACCATCTGGCCCAGCAACACCAGTGATAGAGACATTGATATCGGCATTAGAAATTCTTGAGAGCCCTTCCACCATCTCTTCAGCGGTTTCTGCAGAGACTGCACCATGAAGCTCTAGGGTACTGGCTTTGACGCCAAGCATTTGTTCTTTGGCTTCATTTGCGTAAGTAACAATGTTGAGCTTGGTATATTCAGATGATCCTGGTAGGTCAGTCATTAATTTACTTGCAAGTCCTCCGGTACAGGACTCTGCAAAAGAGATAGTGAGTTTGTTTGTTTTGAGTTTTTGGGCGAGTACTCCATTTAAAGTATCATCGTTATAACCAAAGATTTGATCGGGGAAGATCTTGTGTAATTCTTGATCAAAGTTTTGAATTAGTTTATAGGCTTCATCTTCGGTTTCTGCTTTGGCGGTGATTCTGAGGTAACACTCTCCAAGAGTGGCATAGGGTGCCAGTGAAGGATTAGAATCTAAGAAAGGATTGCTTTTATTGTGTGCGGCAAAGTGCTCTGTGATTGTTTGAGCCATTCGTGATTCGGTGATATTGGTGAGGCGAAGTTTCTTAGAGGCAATGACACTTGTTTCGCCTCTGGCTTTGAGTTGATCTTTGAGTTTTGGGCTCACATACTCGAGCATCGCTTCCATTTCACAAGGTACGCCAGGAAAGGTCATATATAAGGTAGAGTTTTTTTCATAGAGCATGCCAATTGCAGTACCGATTGGATTGGGAATCACTTGAGCTCCGCTAATGAGCCTTGCTTGTTTATAATTAATACTTGGCATTTTGCCTTTGCCACCATAAGCATCGTATTTGTCTTCTAGGATTTTTTTCTGTTCAGGGTTTTCTTTTAATTCTGCCCCGCAAAACTCTGCGAGCATATCATGAGTGATGTCGTCATCAGTTGGACCCAAACCTCCTGTAAGAATTACCAGGTCGGCTCGTTTGCTGGCAATCTGAAAGCATTGTTGAATACGTTCTGGATTGTCTCCTATCGCAGTGTGATAAAGAACCGAAATACCCAGCTCGCTGAGCTTCTCTGAGATATAAGTGGCGTTAGTATTAACGGTATGCCCGATAATTAATTCTGTGCCGATGCATATGATTTCTGATTTCATTTACTTTCTTTATTCTACCCTTACCAATGCGTATGTACTTACTTGGTATTTTTAGGGAGTATTAATGCCAAAAACTAAAGAGACTTTGCTATGATACATTCCTGTAGGGAAGTGACAATTGAATAGGCAAATGGAGAGATGGCTGAGTGGCTGAAAGCGATTTTCCTGTTAAAAAGCGAAGGCTTTTTAAAGACAAGGAATCGAAATTGTTCAATTTCTTAGCAGGAACTCTCTAGTGTATGAAGTAAAGTAGGGGAATGACAATTGAATAGGCAAATGGAGAGATGGCTGAGTGGCTGAAAGCGATTTCCTGCTAAGAAATTGACTGGGGTTTAACCTGGTCCGAGAGTTCGAATCTCTCTCTCTCCGCCATAATAAATTAAAAACCCCACCATTAGGTGGGGTTTTTGATTTATGTGGGGATACAGGGAAATCCATGTCAAAAAACGATTACTAATCGTTTTTTGATTCCTTCGCGGGTATCAGGTTTTCTTTGTTAGTCTTGGTGGCGCTGCTTCCGCTAAACTCTCTCTAACAGCCATTAACGATCAAATAACTAATCCGTCAATACGTCATGCTATTATTGTATCTATGCATTCTCGGACTCAAAAACCCGGGCTACTGCTGTACAAATGGATAAAAAATGCTAAATCAAGGGCCAATTAACAAGGCTTTTGTAGATGTTGGTATAGATCAAATTCGCCAGCCAATAGATAAGCACGTATTTAATCAAGCACAAGAACAAGTTGTGCAGGTAGAGAAACCAAAGCAAGCATCGACTAAACCAAATGATGCGGCTTATAAGTTCATTAGCTTTTTAAAAATATTTGGAATTGGTTTAACGGCGGTTTTGCATTTAGGTTCTTTTGCCCAACATTTGTTTAATTGGAAATCTAATGAACGTTCAACAATGGACGCAGTAGCACTTAATACATCCAAAGTTGTTTTGGTTTCACAGTGCTTGCATGAAACATACGAAGCTTTGAAAAAAAATAGAGTCGTTGAAGCCTTGGCTAGATTTATTGAACCTCTATTTATCGTGGCTGAAAGTCGAATAGAAGATCTTGGTCTTGCTCGCGGTCTTGGTTTGGGCATCTCACAACTTGTTGGATCGCAAGAAGGTATCTATAACGAACTTGCGAAGCAAAAATATAATATTGATGTAATGGACAAGCATGCTAAACCACCGACTATGGGAGAAGATTTGGATTTGAATATAACTGCAATGAAAAAAATATTCTCTGAAAATATTGCAGGTGGTTTTGGTAAAGATAGAAGATTTTTGACTGGTCTCACTGGAAATAACATTAAAGAGAAGCTTGGTGAGTTTGTAACTGCTTTTAAATTAAGTTCGATCCTTGATTTGTTTGATTCTAACAATGGTAATTATAGAGGACGCTTCAACAAGTTTTTGGATTCAAGTGGTTTAAGATCAGTGAAAGAATTATTCAAGGGTAATGATCAACACGATAAAGGTCACAGTGACGCATTAAGTGGTTATTTTATGATGATAGGTTCTATCATGGGATATTTGGGTAAAGCTAACAAAAACATTTTTTACAAGCTTGGTGGAGCGATTCGCAATCTTGGTGGTACTGTCGCTGACATCGCTCTCTTTGGTCACCCTGAACCAGACTTCAATATCTCTGCGATGTTCCTCTCTATTAATACTTATATGGATATAGTACAAAGGTTCTTGCCAGCTAAGATGCTTAATATCATTTTGCCTTGGAGTAATTTCTCTATGGCTGCTTACAATATCGGTGTTGGTTTATACCTCAATCGCTCAAGTAAAAAATCGAATGAAGGAGATCAAATTGCCTATCATGATACTGATCTGTTAGCCAAGCAAGCTGCCCAACTTGCCAAGCCCGTTCCAGCACAAGCTCAAATGCAATTAGCTCTTTAGCGATTGATGGAGCGGATTCTCATGGTTGTGAGAAAGTAATAAGTTCGGTTAGCAAACCAGTGACCCATGATGTCTTCCCTCCAGAAACAAAAAAGATCCCTAAATGGGATCTTTTTAGATTGATGGAGCGGATTCTCATGGTTGTGAG
>JAQCFG010000083.1 GCA_027618255.1 Cyanobacteriota bacterium | reverse complement strand
GTGGAAATTAGTTAAGTGGGCTGTTTTAGGTTTTACTGGTTACAAAGGTTTTCAGATGGTGAAAAATAAGCTTGGAGGCGGCGGTCGTCCTGCAGCAGGAGCAGCTGATCATGAACCCAGAGAAAAACCAAAGGGTAAAATGGCAAGTGTTTTAGATGGTGTAAGTAAAATGGCACAGATGGCTGGTGGTCCTGGTGGCGGCATGATGGGCGGCGGCGGTCCTGGTGGCGGGCTTGGTGGCATAGTCTCTGCACTCGCTGGTGGCAAATAGCCTAACCATCAAGTTCCAGCTGCTGTGTTTCACGTTCCGTTGTATTACCGGGACTCAGTTCCACTTGTATAAACTATGCGTATTTTGCAAGCCTGAACAATGGCGGCTCAGCCAACTCAGCTTTACTGTAACTTCGCAAGCCTTGCATCTGTGACTTAATGAATAGGCTATTTAGAGTTTGCAAACGTGAAGTGCTTAAATCGACTGCATGCTAAAATTCAAGGCATGGCAAGTATCTTAAAATCATTACCCAAAGGCGAGAAAATCGGTATAGCTTTTTCTGGAGGCTTAGATACTTCTGCTGCTATCGCTTGGATGAAAGCCAAGGGTGCAGTGCCTTATGCCTATACTGCCAATCTTGGTCAACCTGATGAAACAGACTATGATACTATCCCTGCAAAAGCTCTTGACTATGGAGCCCACAAGGCTCGCTTGATTGATTGTAGAGCGGCTTTAGTTAGAGAAGGTCTTGGCGCATTGTCATGTGGGGCTTTTCATATTTCAACAGCCGGTAAGTTTTATTTCAACACTACGCCTATTGGTAGAGCTGTTACTGGAACAATACTTGTAACAGAGATGCTCAAAGACGGAGTTGATATTTGGGGAGACGGTTCTACATACAAGGGAAATGACATCGAGAGATTCTATCGTTATGGACGAATGGTCAGTAGTGATTTGAGAATCTACAAGCCTTGGTTGGATGCTGATTTTATTAATGAGCTTGGTGGTCGCAAAGAAATGAGTGAGTGGCTTAACAAGCATGGTTTTGAATACAAAATGTCAACAGAAAAAGCATACTCTACTGACTCTAATATTTGGGGTGCAAGTCATGAAGCAAAAGATCTTGAAGAACTTTCTTCAGGCATGACCATCGTTAAACCGATCATGGGCACGAGGTTCTGGGACCCAGCTGTCAAGATTGAAACAGAGCAAGTTCGTATTCGTTTTGAGCAAGGTCTACCGGTTGCAATTAATGGAAAAGAATTTCAGGATCAAGTTGAGCTTGTACTTGAAGCCAATCGTATTGGTGGTCGTCATGGACTTGGGATGTCTGATCAAATTGAAAACAGGATTATTGAAGCTAAGAGTCGCGGGATTTATGAAGCACCTGGACTTGCGTTATTTTTTATTGCTTATGAGAGATTAATTTCTGCAGTTCATAATGAAGAGACGATTGATAATTATCGCAACCTTGGTCGCAAGCTAGGTAGACTTCTATATGAAGGTAGATGGTTTGATCCACAAGCTCTGATGTTGCGTGAAGCACTACAGCGATGGGTAGCTAAAGCTATCACTGGTGAAGTTGTTCTTGAATTGCGTCGCGGTGATGATTATTCTATTTTGGATACCAAGGGTGATAATTTCACTTATCGCCCAGAGCGTCTCACTATGGAAAAGGGGGAAGGTGAGTTTTCGCAAGATGACAGAATTGGCTCGCTTAATATGCGCAATCCAGATATTGCTGATTCCAAAGCTAAATTGCAGGTATATGCTGATACAGGTGTCTTGAAGCTGAGTTCTTTAGCGGATTTGAATTTACTAGAATAGTAGTAGATGAAAAAAGCATCTGAAAATTGCAGAGCGAGATTTAAGGGCAGCTAAATCTCTCTTGAAAGCTAATGATTCGTTAAATACAATTTTTCATTTACATGCTGCGGTAGAAAAGATATTAAAGGGAATTGCTGATGAGAGGGGAAATAATCCACCCAAGATACACGCGCTTAAAAAATTAGCAGTTGATGTTTGTCAGTTAAAACCAGAAACTCATGTAGAGATATTGATTAAAAGTTTAGATAAAGCTTTTATCGATTCTCGATACCCTGAAGATATAGAAATCTTTGAAGAAGAATATGATAATGAATATTGTCAGCAATTAGTTAAAGATGTGGAGGTGACTTTTAAATGGTTAAGAGACTTACTGACGCAGAATTAAATACTATAGTTGATGACTATGTGGCAAATCTCAAGACTAAAATTAAGATAGATAAGGCTATTTTATTTGGATCTTACGCAAAGGGTACAGCACATGACTATAGTGATATTGATTTATTGATCATATCAAAACAGCTTTCGGAGCGTAAACCCAAAGGTGCTTGTGGTCTTGTTTTAGATCGTTTAGTTGGTTTTGATAAAGTCCATACTGATTTAGAAGTGATAGGTGTGCATCCCAGTAAATTGAATCACGAGGTTACCAAGTCCTTTTTTGATGAAGTCCTAGCCACTGGGAGAGAAATTGTAATAAATTAGCTCTTTGTAAATATATACGAAAGGAAGTAGAAAAGACTTTAAATATGCTAGATTATTAGTTTAGTGAGGGGATTTACTAATGCGTCCTTAGTTCTTTGCCGTGAGAGACCGTAGGTCAGGAACGAAAACAAGAAAAGGTCGCAGTGTTCGAAAATGGGGTTTCAAAATATGCGTCCTTAGTTTTTTGCCGTGAGAGACCGTAGGTCAGGAACGAAAACAAGAAGAAGTCGCAGCGTTCGTAAATGGGGTTTCAAATATGCGTCCTTAGTTCTTTGCTTGTGAAAGACCGTAGGTCAGGAACGAAAACAAGAAGAAGTCGCAGCGTTCGAAAATGGGGTTTCAAAATATGCGTCCTTAGTTTTTTGCCGTGAGAGACCGTAGGTCAGGAACGAAAACAAGAAAAGGTCGCAGCGTTCGAAAATGGGGTTTCAAAATATGCGTCCTTAGTTCAGTTGGTAGAACGCAGGTCTCCAACACCTGATGTCGTGGGTTCAAGTCCTACAGGGCGCGCCATTATAAATTTATTAACCCTAAAAAAGCGCCCCCAGCATTCAGTCTAAAAAATTGCGGTCATACACATAGTTTCTGGAATTCTGGAGACCTGACCCTTAGCGTAATGAGTCAACGTATTGCAAGCCTAAAAAAATGGTCACTCAAAGATAAAGCTTTAGCAAAGGCACTTATTGAAATCAACAATCTCTGATTAATATCTGTCGAAACTGAACTATGGAGATGCGGCCCCATTATTTTAAGTATGATGAACCTAGATCTGTATACTTAGAAGCAGAGCCGGATTTACCTTCAACTGGGCTGCTTGCAAGAATTAAAAACTCAGAAGTGCAGGCAGGCTCACTCAATCCGCTTGTAGGCTTTAAAAAGGAGCTGGCTAATTTAGGTGCTAATTCTAGTATCGATGTTTATAAGCTTTTGGGAGGGGGTCTACCGAGCGATATTAAGGCAGCAGTCGATAAGCTGACTGCGGGACAAAGACCAAAGATACATGAAAAAGAGCTTAGGCTAAGACCTGGTAATTCAGACCAACAATTTATGGGATCTTTAAAAATAGACTCGGGCTCTGAGCCGATTGATCATAGGTTTTATGTATATGGTGACTCTATAAAAAATATAGATTGGAAAAGAACTGCTAGGCAAGGCGATGGTACGCCTGTGGTTAAACAGTTTGGTGCTCCTCAAGCAAGGATCAAAGACTATGTTCTGGATCTTGCTAATTTTAATTTTGGCAATATTTATAGAGATGACAGAGATCAATTCATATTGCAACAAATCAATAAGCTTGCTGCTGTTTTAGAGACTCTTAGTGCAAATATCCGGAATAAACAGCACCAGAATCTTTATATAAGTTACCAGGGGCAGATGCTTGCAGCTTATAATGAAGAGGATCTGAAAAAGCATGTTTTAAGTTTTAAGAATATTGATGATGCTCTGGGTAAGAGGCGTGTGATTGAGGATTTTATGCAGGATCTTCTCTACCTTGCCAATTATTATAGTTTTAGTAGATATCAGCAGGCTAGTCCTTTGATTACGTCTGGTTTTCATTTGCGTAAAGCAGCGGATCATAAGCTGATTCTTATTACAGACAACCAAAATAGTTTAGAGATGACAATGCCTAAAATTAGTGATCTTGCTGGCAAGGGTTTTTCTTTTGCTTATGGGTTTTTGGCTTGATGTTGAGCTTATTTTTCATTAGACCTGTGCATCGAAACTTTGTTTCGAAACAGGTTTAATATAGTAAACTTGATTCTAATGAGCAAAATCATCAAGTTCCTAGGCATCACAGCGCTTCTATTATTGATTCTGCTAATACTTGCTTATTACTTCTTTAACACCAAGATCAAAGACCAAATTATTCCACAAACAAAAAAAATAATTCAAGAACAAAGCAAGCTTGATATAGACTTTGATTCTTTCAGGTTGAGTTTAAGTAAATTACTCAAGCTTGAACCGAGTATCAAGATTCAAGGTTTGAGAATTGAAGAAGCTGTGAAAATCAAGCAAGTAGTTGTCGAGCTTTATCTCAAGGATTTATTCAAGCGCAAGTTCAGAATTAAAGAGATAGTGATTGATGGAGCTGTGATAATACTGGAAGAGAATGCTAAAAAAGAAGTTGGTCTCAAAGGAATGTCAACGACGGTACCGGTTACCGCTAAAACTAGCCAAGACAGTGAGTCTATTCCAATAACTAGTCTTTTAGAGTCTTTAAGCTTGAATAAATTGTTATTGAAGAATGCAAGACTAGAATTCAATGCTTATAAATCAATAGAGTCATTGGTACTTGAACCGATTGAACTAGAACTTAATAACCTGGAGATCGCTGAGATCAAAACAATTAAGGCAAATTATAAATTTAAAGCCAATGCACTTAATTCTTCGCGAACAGGTATTCGTGCAGAGGGTGAGATTGGTCCTCTTGATTTTAGCTTTAAGTCGCTTCCTGTTACAGGCACGCAAAGTCTTGATCTCTATTTGAATGATCTTGATGGCAATACCCAAAAACAAATCTTGGGTGATTTAGTAATGGTTAACAACAATACTATGGTTCATCAAGAATCTAAATTCACTGGTGACTTAATGTCTGCAATCAAAGGTCAGGGACAACTTACTACTAAGGATTTGAGAATTGGTAACTCCGCTGAGCACAACCTCGTTGTAGAAGCTAATTTGCCGCATAGCTATAGTTTGGTTTTAAATAAAGCACCGACACTCAAGTTTGCAACCAAGAATGCGACAGTGACTCTTAATAGTCAGGACAAAAAATCTGGACGTCTAAGTTTTGATATATACTTAATGCAAGAATTAGATACTGGTATAGTTCAAGGTTCATCCCACGGTAAGCTTGATGGCTTGGAGCTAAGAGAGGTCTTAAATTCTTTAACTAAGTATCGCAATGTTATTGCTGGTAGTTTTGCAATTGAGGATTACCACCTTTATTTCAAAGGTAAGAATGCTAAACAAATCAATGAATCTCTCAAGGCAGATGGTTCAATCATGGTGAGCAATGGTAGTTTGTATATTTTGAAAAATATTACCAAGTATAAAGATCTTGCATCAAGCTTGGTTAGTAATAGTGGAGATATCATCGACAAGCTTGATGGAGACTTTGTCTCACTTAGTACTGGCTTTGATTTGAAACAAGGTGATTTGAGAACTAGTCCTATAGACTTGAAGACCAAAGTACTGAATATTACTGGTACAGGTATTATTAAAGCAAATCAGTCACTTGATTATGATTTGGCTTTGAATTTGCCTGGTATTAATTCGATTCCAATTAAAATCAAAGGTACAATAGACAAGCCTAGAGTACTTCCTGATGTCAAACAGCTTGGTAAAGAACAAGGTCAGAGATTAATTAACGACGCGCTCAAGTTTGGTTTGGATGCTTTGATACGAAACTCGAAATAGTAGCGAACAAAGTGAGCGCAACCGTAGCCATCATGAAATGATTGCTACATAGAAGTGTAACCCTCAGTGACCATAAGTACTTTGAGCTTCTTAACACCTTCTCGTATCATGTGTGAAATTCTTGATGGAGTAACTTCTAGTTTCTCTGCAACTTCGTTGCCTGTCATGTTTTTATAAAAACGCATCTCAATAACTTTGCGTAAGTTGTCAGGTAATTTGGCAATCATTTTTTTGAGACTTGCCTTCATTTCAAGCATCTCTAATCTTTCGCTTTCTTCTTGCCCGTTCGGATCAGCGGGCGTATAGCCCAAGTCTGCTTCCATTGAGTCAACGGACATGATCACTTCAAAGACTGCTTTACGCGCATCATCTGCGTTTTTGATTTCAGTAGTTCCCGTTGGATCTTTGCTAGCAACTTTGGCATCTTGTTCTAATTGATCGACAGATATTACTTTTTTGACGCCATACCAAGATTGGCGAGAGCGCATTTCATCTTTCATTGCCCATTTGACTGATTGAGCTATATAACTAGAGTTGTATTCGGTTCCAGGATTAAGCTGGGCTCCTTCAATGAGTTTATTGATTGCAATCAAGCCGGTGTTTACCAGCTCATCAAAACTGATCATTTGTTTTGATTTCGATGAAACTTCTTTACGAGCAATCATTTCTACAATAGGCAAATACTTCCCAACTCCATTGCCTTTGTTGCTGGAGTTAGCATCAATTTTGAGTGATTTGATTTTGTCTTCGGGGACTGACATTCGAGCTTATCTTCTAGGGGAACAACCTTAATTTACATTTGCTACCAGCAAGCTTAGCTTACCAATATTCCTCTCTTTCCTTTACTTGGTGGCTTGCTGGCAGACCTTTTATCATCGCTCAATCTACGCTTCGACTTGTTTTGCGAATGTTACTGTCTCTTGTTATTTGAGCAAGTCGATGCTTGTTGAGCTAGATAGCTTTTCTGCGATCCATATATGGTATACCACAATTGCAAGTTTTTTTGCTATTCGCCATAGAACTCGCTTATTATCTCAAGATGTTATCCAGGGACTAACTACTCAGGTCTAAAGTAAAAGCTCAATAAATTGAGGCAAAGTCCTTTATACGCGAGTCTTAAGAAGC
>JAQCFG010000082.1 GCA_027618255.1 Cyanobacteriota bacterium | reverse complement strand
AACATATCATTCTTAAGTACATCTTCTGATCTCAATGCATAGTTAGTTTTTCTTGCTTTTGCAACAGCTGCAGATTCTAATGAACTTGTTTTAAAACCATCATTAATATAAAGAGGAGCTAAACCACCTGCTATCATTACAGAACGTTCATTGATTTTTTTACCAACGCCCGTGGCGTCAGTAATACTCGCTTTAAGTGGGCTGAGTTTATCAAATTTGATATTGTTACCGTATTCCATAATTTCTTTCCTGTTCCTTAGAGTTTCTGCGAAAGTTCCCTTTATCTTTACTAACGGAACTAGTGCGCCGCACCGTTCCGACCTTTTTTGTGTCGACATCACTAGCAAAAAGGGTTTTTGCAGGATGTCTATTATACTAATTAAACAGTAACTTGATTATGGCTAGGTTAAGACAGTGATTTTAAACCTCTATTTTCTCTAAATTACCGAGATAAGGTCTCAAAACCATTGGCACAGTGACCGAACCGTCTTGATTTTGGTAGTTCTCCAGGATGGCAGCGACTGTTCTGCCAACAGCAAGCCCAGATCCATTGATTGTATGAACAAGCTCGGCTTTGCTCTTACTGTCCCTTTTGAAACGGATTTGCGCTCTTCTAGCTTGGAAATCTCCAAAATTGGAGCAGCTAGAAATCTCTCTATACTTGGCTTGTCCAGGAAACCAAACCTCTAGGTCGTAGCACTTGCTAGCACCAAAGCCCATGTCACCTGTGCAAAGTAGCATTGTGCGATAAGGAAGTTTGAGTGCTTGCAAGAGTGACTCGGCATCGTTTGTTAGCTTTGCGTGTTCTGCTGCACTATCTTCTGCTTTGCAAAGTTTGACTAATTCGATTTTATTGAATTGATGCTGTCTAATAATGCCCCTTGTGTCTTTAGATGCTGAACCAGCTTCTGATCTGAAATTAGGAGTGTAAGCGCAAAGATAAATTGGCAGATCATCTTCGCTGAGAATTTCGTCTCTATAAATATTAGTGAGCGGGACTTCGGCTGTTGGAATTAAATAAAGATCTTCATTTTCTACTTTGAAAATATCCTCTGCAAATTTGGGTAATTGTCCCGTACCATAGAGTGATGCGCTATTAACTAAGATCGGCGGCACACATTCTCTGTAACCATTTTGACTAGCTTGATCCAGAAAGAAATTAATTAATGCTCTTTCTAATTTGGCGCCATGCTTTTGTATTAGCGTAAATCTACTTTTGGCAATTTTGACACCACGTTCAAAATCAAAAATATCTAAGTTCTTGCCGATCTCATCGTGCTCTAAAGCGGTGAAATCAAAACTAGGAATCTCCCCCCATTTGCTGACTTCTTGATTAGCTTCTTCATTTGCACCTACGATTAAATCCTCAGCAGGTAAATTAGGAATCCCTTCAAGAATCGCTATTTGTTGATTGAATAATTCTGGTTCTTTATCGGAGATTGTTTGCATTTTGCTTTTGATTTGAGCGAGTTCTTGCATCTCAGCATCAGCAGCTTGTCCTTGAGATTTTTTGACTCCTACTGCTTTAGAAAGTTGGTTGCGCTTGGTTTCAAGTTCTTGTTTCTCTTGAAGCGCCGCTCTGTGTTCTATATCAATTGCAATAATTTGGTCAATCTTGGCTGCAAGACTAGTATCCCTTCTGGAGAGAAGTTCTTTGACTTTATCTGGTTCTTTTCTAATTAGCTTGAGATCGAGCATGGGCTATATTATAACTTATGCATTATAATGACGCTATAATCTAATCTGTGCGCAATTATAGATTTACTATTGCAGCTGATGATCAGCTAGATACGGTAACAAAGAGAATTAGAGTGCTCAATGCAGACTTGTTGCATCAAGTCAATAATGTTGTGCGTCTTAAGCCAGGACACAAAGAAGAGCTGTCTATGATTGATGGTTCGGGCAAAGTATTTCATGTGACGATGCTTGAAGCTAGTAAGCAAGAGCTCTTATTTGAGATTAATCAAGAAGAAGAATCTCAACGAGAACTCAATTGCCAGTATTGTTTTTATATTCCTGTCATTAAACCAGAGGCTTTTGCTTTTATGCTGCGCAAGCTTGTTGAACTGGGCGTGCAGAAATTTGTACCGGTGATTTTTAGTAGAAGCCAAAAACAATATATAGAAGCAATCAAAAAACAAGGCAAGCGTTTTGAAAAAATAATTCAAGAAGCTACAGAGCAGTGTGAAGGAGCAAAATTTGCAGAATTGACAGAATTGATCTATTTTGATGATATTAAAGCTAGTTCAGAACAAAACTATTTTGCCAATGAAAGATTGGCTAACCAAGAAGCTGCTAATAGTTCTAAGAAGTCTTGTAGATCTATAACTTTGTTAGTTGGTCCAGAGGGAGGCTTAACGGAGCCTGAAGTCGAGCATTTAACTAGTATTGGCTTTGAAGCGAAGGGCTTGGGACCAAGATTATTGATGGCGGAGACTGCTGCTATAGCTATGTTTTGCTCTTTATGAGTTTTATTTAATAAAAAATATTCGTTATTACAATAATACTTAACCGTCTCTAAACCATCTAGGCCTATAAGACTAGTACGAAAGCAGTACAGAGAAATTACTGATGTTTTCACTGGGGGGTAAGTATGTACGAAGCGGATTTTACTATCCAGGATCACTTGGATCCAGGGTTGTTATTGGAGAGGTTTTTATCAGATTGTCAGTCTATCGTTGATAAAGTTGAAGTAGATGATTACACCTATTCGTATATGGCGGACACGATTGCCGCAATATACTATTACAGGGAGTACAATAGCTCAGATGAGTTTATTGTCGAGAACGATAATTTCTTGGATGAAGAGCGAAGGGAGTGGGTCAAGTATATGTGGAGGACATTAGATACAATGAGCGATCAGCAAAGAGCTGATGTCATTATTGAGTCTTTAACGCAAATACCAGCCCAGTTTGTAGCCGACGGCTAAAACTAAATATATAACAATTTTCTTGTGGGGGAGGGAGTCTAAGTTTACTTAGGCTCCCTTATTTTTTGTTGGTCATTGCAAGGAGTGCGAAGCAGGACGCGGCAATCTAATGCAAAAATTCTAGCTATAACTATTGTCTATGAATTAGATTGCTTCGTTATGATTGCAATTACTTTTTCTTTCAATTCATCCATTGTACCAGCGTCAATATTGAATCCAGCCGCTCTTGCATGACCACCACCATTGATTTGCGAAGCGATCTTGGAACAATCAAGCTCTTCAATGGCGCTTCTCAAGCTGCCTTTGTAGTGACCAGCTTGTTTGGCTTCACGCAAATATAAACATCCTTGAATATCTTTGATACGCATAATGTGATCGACGATCTCATCGGTGTCTTCGTCTTTGGCTGATAGTTTTGTAAGTTCTTCTTTAAGAGTGTAAGTATAAGCGAGTGTGAGTCCTGGTTTGATCTCGATTAGTTCTAGTTTGTCGAGCGCTGCTCCAATGATTTTGATTGCACGAAATGGCATTTGATTAAAGAGTCCATGATAAAGCTTGCTTGGCTCTGCTCCTTGCTCAACTAATTGAGCTGCCCAAGTGAAGACACTAGAGTTGGTGTTGCTGTGCATAAAGCCACCGGTGTCTGTTAAGAGAGTTATATAGTAGAGGCTGGCAAGATCGACATCCGTTGTAATAGTTTTACCTGACTCAGTTAGCGCATTAGCGAGTTCTTTGACTACTTGCCCGGTGCAAGTAGCGTTGGGGTCAACCCAATTGAGATCACCATAAAGTGGATTAGAAAGATGATGATCAATATTGCAAGTGATTTTGGCTCTTGACCAAATCTCACCGGCGCTTCCTAGCCTAGCAACGGAACCGCAATCACAACTAAAACTCATGTCATATTCTTGCAAGATATCTATATCAGTGTCTTGCGAGCAAGTGACTTTGTTTTGTCCAGGAAAAAACCTATAAATATCTGGAACTTGATCGTGCATCACTCTATCTACTCTAGTGACGCCGGCTTGTTCAAGTACTTGAGCTAATGCGAGCATCGATGCGAGGGTATCTCCGTCTGGGTTAACGTGGGAAACTACTACTGCGGTTTTGGCAGAGAGTATGGCTTTGACTATGTCTTGGCTTTGGGTCATGGCTTTATTCTAGCAAACCTTGAGTCATTGCGAGCCTCTATGGTGTTGACACGCCCTTCCGGCTCGCAATGACGGTTGAAATGTTATGATGTAGCTCATGAAAGAAATCGATAAATTTCTCAAAACAATCGAAGAAATTAGAGACCCAAAGAAGGGTTGTGTTTGGAATCTCAAACAGAGTCATGGTTCACTCAAACGATATATGCTCGAAGAGTCCTATGAAGCGCTTGAAGCTCTAGACCTAGTGGAAGAATCAAATGGAGCAGCTGGTTTTGACAACCTCAAAGAAGAGCTTGGTGATCTTCTATTGCAAATAGTTTTGCATTCGCGTATTGCTGAAGAGAATGGACGCTTTAGTTTTGCTGATGTCGTCAATAGTATTGATACCAAGATGATCAAAAGACATCCGCATGTTTTTGCTAGTGATGCAGCTGGAACAACTGAAGAGGTTGATAAATTATGGGACGCAGAAAAAGCCAAAGAGAAAAAAGCTCGGCAGGGACTCTTTGAGGGTATTCCAGTCAATATGCCTGCTTTAGCGAGAGCTTGGAAAATATCCAAGAAGGCGGTTACAGAGAGCTTTGAGTGGGACGAAGAAAACAAACTTTGGGGGCAGCTTGATTCAGAAGTTCGCGAGCTTCAAGAAGTGATTGAGAATTATAGATTGGATACTGGCAAGGATCCATACCAAGATGGCTACGATAATGAACGAACCAGGATAGATGCTGAGCTTGAGCTCGGGGATATTTTGTTTACTGTTGTTAATATCGCTAGATGGTACAAGATTGATCCAGAAGATGCCTTACGTAGGGTAAATAATAAATTCATTGATAGGTTTACTGTTATGCAGGATTTGTGCAAAAAAAGAGGGCTTATTATGAAGGAATGTGATGTAGATACCTTGGAAGGACTATGGTCTGAAGCCAAAATAATGTTAGGATCTACAGTATGGTAAAGAATTTCTTGAGTATAAATGATGTCAACAAAAAAGAGCTACTTGCTCTTTTGGACCAGGCTGCAGAACTTAAAAAAGATCTCAAAAAGGGCAAGGATCAGACCAAGTTACTCAGGGGTAAATCACTTGGTTTGATTTTTGAAAAGCCAAGCTTGCGTACTCGTATTAGTTTTGAAGTTGGCATGAAACAACTTGGTGGTTCGGTGCTTGTACTTAATAGTAGTGAGATTCAAATCGGTGAGCGCGAAGCTCGCTCTGACGTTGCCAAAGTAATGTCACGCTATCTTGATGCTTTGATGATTAGAACCTTTGGTCATGAAGTTCTAACTGAGACAGCTAGCTTTGCTAGTATCCCAATTATCAATGGACTTAGTGACTTGGAGCATCCTTGCCAAACCATGGCAGACTTGCTCACTATCAAAGAGCATTTTGGTAGTTTCAAGGGACTGAAGATCGCTTATATTGGTGACGGTAACAACACTGTACATTCATTGATGCTTGCATGCACCAAGTTAGGCATCCAAATGTCAGTAGCTTCTCCTCTTGAGTATGAGCCTAAAGAAGAGTTTAGATCTAAATTCACCACGATCACACATAGTGTCGCTGAGGCAACTCAAGATGCAGACGTCGTCTACACCGATGTTTGGTCTAGTATGGGACAAGAAAGAGATGCTGTTAGGCGCAAAAAAATATTTTCTGGTTATCAAATTAGCATGAAGCTTTTAGATGAATATGCAAAACCAGAAGCAATAGTTTTACATTGTTTGCCTGCTCATCGTGGTGAAGAGATTACAGCAGAAGTAATTGATAAACACGAAGCTACAATACTTAATCAAGCAGAAAATAGACTGCATGCACAGAAAGCTATTTTGCTTAGTTTGATGAGTTGATTATGGACTATAGGAAAATAATTAAAGAGCAATTTGAAAACGATGATGATTTGTTTGCTGTGATACTTTATGGTTCCATAGTCAATAATGAGCTGCATGATAAAAGTGATATTGATATTGCTTTTTTACCTAAGAACAATGATTTTGACCGTAGAGCCAAATATAGTCAATTGCATGATATTGATAGAAATCTTGACATTGTCAATCTCAAGAAGATTAACCCTACTCTTGGGATGCAAATTATAAAGAATCATGAATTGTTGATAGTAAATGATCTTGCTGAGTGGGAAGCATGGAAGACACAGGTTTTAACGCAGTACCATGACCTGAAAATATCGAATCGTAATATAATTAAAGATCTGGGTAAATATAGTCCATTGGAGAAAAATTCATGAACATTGATTTGGATTTAATTCACGCTAAAATACGTAATATTCAAAACTGCCTCAATAGTATAAAAAAATATACTAGAGATTTTGATCTTGATAGTCTTGATGAAATTATGGTTCAGGATTCAGTAATTATTAATGTTGAAAGAGCTTCTCAAGCTTGTGTTGATATTGCTTCACACATTGTTTCTAAGAAGGCATTAGGTGTTCCATTGTCGATGGGTGATGCTTTTTATTTGCTCTATAATAACGAGTATATTAGTTCCAAAACTTGGAAACAAATGAATAAAATGGTAGGCTTTCGTAATGTAGCTGTGCATGAGTATGATGTATTGGATATTGATATACTCAAGTCAGTAATTAAACATAATTTAGTTGATTTTGAGAATTTCTACAAAGAAATCTTAACTAGTGTCTCTGTTGATTAATTATTCTTGGCAGCTGCTTTAAGCTCAGCGAGTTTGATTGCTTCTTGCGCTTCTTCTGCTCTAAGTTCTTCAAAACACTCAATTGCAACAGGGAATCTTTGCTTCACTAGTTCTAATGACGCTTTGGCGTATTGTTGGATTTCCCATTGTGCGTCGCTCGGTGCGCGGAGTATGTACCAGTGCATGTAGTTGCGTAGGTTGACGGTGGTAATAAATTCTGTGTGCGAACCGACAGGAAGGATCCCGCGTGCTTGCTCGCGGCAAACGCCAATCTCTAGAAGTTTGTTGTAAGACTCAACAGCTTTGCTGTAAGCGTCTTGGTAGATTTCGGCAGCTAGGTCTTGATTAAGATCTTGAGCTTCAACACTTGCTTGTTTGTTTATT
>JAQCFG010000081.1 GCA_027618255.1 Cyanobacteriota bacterium | reverse complement strand
CCAACCGTAACCAACAACTACTACGTTTTTACCAGCAAGCAAAACATTAGTGGCGCGAATGATTCCGTCGAGCGTTGATTGGCCTGTACCATAACGATTATCAAAAAGATGTTTGGTCTGAGAATCATTTACTGCAATTGCAGGGAAAGTCAAAACACCATCTCTTTCCATCGCTCTAAGTCTGACGATACCAGTAGTAGTTTCTTCAGTAGTACCAAGCAAATCCTTCAATTGCTCTGGTCTTTTTTGAATAATAGTTGCAACAACATCACTACCGTCATCCATAATAATTTGTGGCTTTGTGTCAAGTGCGATCTCAACATGCTTGAGGTAAGTCTCGGTCGACTCGCCCTTCATTGCATAAACCGAAATTCCATGATCTTTGACTAAACAAGCAGCAACGTCGTCTTGAGTTGAAAGTGGATTTGATGCAATCAGCGCACAATCAACACCACCGGCCTTGAGCGTGATTGCCAAATTGGCAGTTTCAGTAGTTACGTGAGCGCAAGCAATCATATTAATTCCTGCAAGTGGTTTTTCCTTAGCAAAACGCTCCCTTATCTTAAGAAGCACTGGCATTTCTTTTGCTGCCCAAGCTATTCTCTGCGCGCCAAGCTCAGCTAAATTGATATCTGCTATTTCGTAATCTACTGTTTTTTCCATCATTTTAGTATAACTTGTTTTAAGCGTGAAATTCTAGCAAAGACACGACATTAGATACATCTACAGATAATAATCCCCCATCGAGCCTATTGAGAAGGCTGTAACTAATACAAATTCCCTAGTTAATAGCTCATCACCACAACCGATAAGATAATTATGGATCGTTCATTACAAACCGCCGCTACGGGCATGCAAGCTCAGCAAACTAATATAGATGTGATTTCGCATAACCTTGCCAACATCAACACAACTGCTTTCAAAAAATCAATGGCGCACTTTAGCACTTTGTTCTCGCAAGTGATTAAAGCTCCAGGCGCAACTCTGAGTAATGGACAAGTAACTCCCAATGGAGTTCAGGTTGGACTTGGTGTGCAACTTGATAGTACTAACAAATCTTTTGCAATGGGTAGTTTGAACAATACCGGCAACCAACTAGATCTTTCAATAGAAGGTGATGGATTTTTTCAAGTGCAAATGCCCAACGGTACCCTTGCTTATACTCGTGATGGCAATTTCCAGATCGATGGTCAATCAGGTGAAGTCGTTAGTAATAAGGGTTACTCGCTATTTCCAAACATCAACCTTGGAAACAATGTTCAAAACATAACTATCGATGAAGAAGGCACTGTACAAGTAGCTCGCTCAGGTCAATTCAGTCAAGTCGACAATGTCGGCACAATCAGACTAGCGCGCTTCGTTAATCCGGCTGGGTTAGTTGAGCAATCTGACAACTTATATGTTCAGAGCTTGGCAAGTGGTAGACCAATTCAAGGTACTGCATTAGAAGACAACTTTGGTGGAATTCGTCAAGGCTTTCTTGAAGGTAGTAATGTCAAAGTCGTTGAAGAAATCGTCAACATGATCACGGCACAAAGAGCTTATGAAGCTAGTAGCAATGTGATTAAAGCCTCTGATGAGATGTTGCAGCAAGCTAATAATATTTCAGCGTAACTGAAATATTGGGTTGCATAGAGAACCTACGGTTCCTATCCATGGGTATAAATTATATAGATGCTCAAACTCCTACTGCTACTAATATTGACTATTCAACTGCCCATTCAAGCAGAGCCCAATAATTTTGCAACAGGTAGTTTTTGGATGCCAGTAAAAGTCAAACTCACAAATTATTTAAATCAAAAAATCGATAAAAAACAATATAAATACGAAATCATCGGGCCAACAAGAGAGCTTAAGGCATATATGGGAAATAGAATTGATGCTGATATCAAATTTGAAAAACTAGTCTTCGATACACCAAGTCCGCGCAAGACTATCATCGCCTACGTAGAAGATGCTAGTGGTAAACGTATCGATAGTGCTGTAATTCAGCTAGAAATTTGGGTTTACAAATCTGTCAACATGCTACGTAAAGCTGTCAGTAGAGGTCAAGAACTTGAACCCAATAATATCTATCAAAGCTCTTACCCAATTAGACAAATGGATGAGAAATTATATTTCCAAGGCAACTTAAGACAAAAAGTAGCAACAAGCAATATCCCAGCTAACAGTCCTATCAAAATCAATATGGTGAGACACCAGAAACTAGTGCAAGTAGGTGACATGATCAAGGTGACTAGCGGTAATTCTGTCATCAATCTAGAATTCTTTTGCAAAGCGATGAATAGCGGTGATATCGGTGAAATTATCAATCTAACTTGCCCGGAGATGAGTAAGAAAAACCATAGGGCGGAATTGACTGCAGCAGGGGAAGCTCGCCTGTTATAATGCCACAATGCTTAAATCCGGAATCGTAGGCCTGCCAAACGTAGGAAAATCAACACTCTTTAACGCATTATCCAATAATCATATTGCTGAAGCGGCTAATTATCCTTTTTGTACCATTGAACCCAATTCTGCAATCGTCAATGTACCTGACTCGCGCTTGCAAGTACTGCAAAAATTTGTGAGCACCGATGTAGTAGTGCCAGCCGTCATTGAATTTATGGATATCGCTGGTCTTGTCAAAGGCGCCTCGCAAGGTGAAGGACTTGGTAACAAATTTCTTTCTAATATTCGCGAGTGTGACTTGATAGTGCATGTCGTGAGATGTTTTGATGATGAGAACGTAATTCATGTTGATGGCAAAGTTGATCCGCTTAGTGACATTGAAACTATCAACACCGAACTGATTCTTTCTGATCTTGAACAAGTACAAAAATCCATGGACAAGCTCATCAAAAAGGTGAGAGGGCAAGACAAGGAAGCCAAGGTGATGTATGACGCTTTAGAAAAAATCCTGCCTGTACTTGAAGAAGGCAAAGCAGCTCGCACAGTTGACTTGAGCGAAGAAGAAAAATTGGCAATTAAGTCTTATGGCTTGCTTACTCTTAAAGAAATTGTCTATGCCGCTAATATACCAGAAGCCGATATGGCAGCAGGCACAAATAATTACGTTGCTAAATTAGATGCTTATGCCAAAACCGAAAACGCAGGTGTCGTAGTTATCTCAGCAGCAGCAGAAGAACAATTGGTTGGCATGACTGATGCTGAGAAAAAAGAATTCCTTGAAGAGCTTGGTGTGCATGAAACCGGTCTTAGTAAATTAATTCAAAGAAGCTATGAATTGCTTGGCTTGCGCACTTACTTTACTGCTGGTGTTAAAGAAGTAAGAGCTTGGACTATTCACGTTGGTGACAAAGCACCTCAAGCTGCTGGTGTCATTCATGGTGATTTTGAGAAAGGTTTTATTAAAGCTGAAACCATTAGCTATGATGATTTTGTTGTAATCGGTTCTCGCCCTAAAGCACGCGAAGTCGGCAAAGCCCGTCAAGAAGGCAAGGAATACGTAGTGCAAGATGGCGATGTGATTGAGTTCAAGTTTAATAATTAAACAAAAATCGTCATTGCGAGGAGCGTAGGCGACGCGGCAACCTAATGCATAAAACCCATAACAAACCTAGGTTAATATAATTAGATGACTTCAACAAAAACCATTGAAGACAAGGAACTTGGTGAGATCAAACTCTCTAAATATAAACGCGGCAAGTATCTCAAAATCAGAATAGTTGAAAATGGCAAAGTCGCAATCTCTATGCCCTATCATGTCAAATTTGATGATGGTCTTCGATTTTTAAATGAAAAACGAGCTTGGGTTAAAGAGCAACTGTTAATTAGTAAAAGCAAACAACTCAAACTTAACGACGACTTGGAATTCAAAACTAAATCTAGAGAACTAGAACTCATTCCCTGTGATATTACCAAAGCTACTTATAGATTAAGTCCGACGAAGATCAAGGTATATTACCCACAGGACGGGAATGGAGAAAAGGGAATAGGGGATAGGGATTTAGAAGCAGTAATCACAACTGCAATAGAAGCTGCTCTTAGACGCGAAGCACATAACTACTTACCAATACGCCTCAAGCAATTAGCAAATCAACATGGTTTAAAATACAATCAAATCTCTATTCGTAACACCAGAACCCGCTGGGGCAGCTGCACTCATGACAACAATATCAATCTCTGCATGCATCTTATGAAACTACCTGATGAATTAATAGACTATGTTTTACTGCACGAACTCGCGCACACTGTAGAAAAAAATCACTCGTCAAGATTCTGGACTTTACTCTCTGACATGCTTGGAGCAAACGCCAAAGCAATCGACAAAAGACTTAAAGCGTATCGTCCAGGGATTTAGCTAATTGCGCGCAATTCCCTTGGTAGAGGGAATTCTATGTGCTCTTCTTTATACTTAAGCACTTCTACTTGCGCAGCACCGAGTTTCTTAACCAGGGTCTCAACCAAAAACTCTGGCGCCGACGCACCAGAACTAATGCCAACCACCTTGCCTTCAAGTTCTGGACCGGGTTTAAACTCATCAGGATTTGGCACAAGCTCTGCTTGCTTACCAAGTTTGCGTGCAAGCTCAAGCAGGCGCAAAGTATTAGATGAGTTTTGACTGCCAATAATCAAAATATAATCGGCAACTTTAGCTAGCTCCTTGACAGCATCCTGGCGGTTTTGAGTTGCATAACAAATATCATCTGACTTAGGGAATTCAATATCAGCAAAGCTCTCCTTGAGCTTGGCGACTACTCTTGCAGTATCATCAAGCGAGAGTGTAGTCTGCGTTGCAACGACCAAAGAACTATCTTTAAGTGCAGGGATCAAAGCCTCAACATCGTCTACTGTCTCAACAAGAGAAATATCACCATCTGTTTCTGCATAGCCCATTGCACCAAGCACTTCTTGATGCCCTTTGTGTCCGATATAAATTACTTTTGAGCCGGCTTTAATTGCCTTGGCAATTTCCAAATGTACTTTAGTTACAAGAGGACAAACAGCATCGATAAACTCCAAGCCTCGTTTACGTGCACGCTCCAGAACCTCTGGGCTAGTGCCATGCGCAGAAAAGATCAATCGAGAATTATCAGGGACCTCATCAAGCAACTCTACAAAAATCACTCCACGGTTTTTAAAATCATTAACCACATGATGGTTGTGTACTATTTCGTGCCTGACATAAAGTGGCGTGCCATACAAACGCAAAGCGATGTCAACGATTTCTATTGCACGGTTAACGCCAGCACAAAAACCTCGCGGCTCTGCAAGAATTATTTTGGAGATAGTGGTTTGTGTTTGCATTTTAGAAGGCGTGCCTGCCGACGGCTGTAGTCAATAAGGTTCAGGGAGGATGGAAAACCTAGTTAATCAGGTATCGGAACAGAAGTCCCGTAAGACATAAACGGTTATTGGGTTTTCAAGATAGGTTCTTAGCAGCATCTCTCAACATCTTCTCCGTAGCTTCCCAATCAAGACAAGCATCAGTAATTGAAACACCATGCTTAAGTTCAGATAAATCTTTAGTAATACTTTGGTTGCCGCCATTGATATGACTTTCAACCATAAAACCAATAATAGATTTGTTTCCTTCTTGTTTTTGCTGAACAAGATTTTTCAAAATTGCAGGTTGCTTATAAGGATCTTTATCAGAATTAGCATGGTTACAGTCAATCATAATTGACTTGGTCATACCAGCTTTCTCAAGTACTGCTTCTGCCATCACCACATGCTCAGCAGAATAATTTGGACCATCACTACCACCACGCAAAATCAGGTGAGTGTCAGGGTTACCATTGGTATGAAAAATACAAACCCTGCCCTCATCTTGGCTAATCCCCAAAAAACTTTGAGTTTTTCTTGCTGCCTGTGCTGCGTTAATTGCAACAGTAAAATCTCCATTGGTAGAATTTTTGAAACCAACTGGCATGGATAAACCAGATGCCATTTGTCTATGAGTTTGTGACTCCGTAGTGCGCGCGCCAATAGCAGTCCATGAAACTAAATCAGCAATGTACTGCGGTACCATTGGATCAAGCATCTCAGTTGCACAGGGCAATCCCATTGTATTAATTTCAATCAATAATTTACGAGCTTTTTGCAAACCCGTGAGCATATCAAAACTGTCATCGATATGCGGATCATAGATCAATCCCTTCCAACCAAGCACAGTACGCGGCTTTTCAAAATAGACACGCATCACAATATTGATTGTGTCCTTGACTTCTTCGCGCAATTTAACCAAACGACGCGCATATTCAAGCGCCTGCTCAGTGTCATGAATAGAACAAGGACCAACAATTGCAAGCAACCTGTCATCCCTGTGCCACATGATATCTCTGACATCTTGACGAGCTTTGATGATCATCTCTGCAACTGCATCAGGAAGGGGTAAGGCCTCTCTCATAGCAAGCGGGGTCGAAAGAGCTTCTACCTTGTTAATGTTGCTGTTGAATAGTTGGTTTTTTTGGAACATTATGTATGCACAATATTAGCATATGATTAAATAGCCCCTTTGGACTGGACTTTAATCTATATATTTTTCTATAATTAACAATGTATTAGATTAATCCTTAAGGAGGAAAATAATTATGGCAGTTTTAGTAGGCAGAAATGCTCCAGATTTTACAGCAGATGCAGTAGTCAACGGTTCCGAGTTCAAATCAGTAAGTCTAAGTGATTTTAAAGGCAAGAAGTATGTAGTACTTTTCTTTTATCCACTTGATTTTACTTTTGTTTGTCCAACAGAGTTACACGCATTCCAAGATAAATTAGCTGAGTTTGAATCACTTAACACAGAAGTAATCGGCGTTAGTGTTGATTCTAAATTTGCACACCATGCTTGGTTAAACACACCAAAGTCACAAGGTGGAATTCAAGGCGTGAACTACACAGTAGTTTCTGACTTTAACAAACAAATCACTCGTGATTATGATGTTGAAGTTGAAGGAGCTGGTATTTCTTACCGTGGTCTTTTCCTTATCGACAAAAAAGGCGTTGTACAACATCAAGTTGTAAACAACTTACCTCTTGGACGTAATGTAGATGAAGCAGTAAGAATGGTTAAAGCTCTTCAATTCTTTGAGAACAACGGTGAAGTTTGCCCAGCAAACTGGAACGAAGGTTCTAAAGGTATGAAGCCAACTAGCGCAGGACTTAAAGACTTTTTCAATGAGAAAGTAGCTGCTTAATTAAGCTCAGAATCAAAGTTCAAAACACCAAGTCAAATTGACTTGGTGTTTTTTTTCGGTATAACTCGCTTAGTAGCCACACTTGAAGTC
>JAQCFG010000080.1 GCA_027618255.1 Cyanobacteriota bacterium | reverse complement strand
CACAAGTAATGAAAAAAATTAAACTACTTTTGTTTATCTGTTTTTGAGATACTTGATAAATAAATAGCAATATCGCTGGAATAAAGACATACCCAAATTTGCGCATACTCAGAGTCGAGAAAAATAGATTTAATGGTCTTTGAGCAGCTTGGCTTAAATCTGTTACTGTTGCGACATTGTTCATGTATTCATTATCATAGAAGTAACTTAAATAACCAAAGCTATGCATTACCCACTTAAGTGAAGGTGCCCAAGTTACAGGATCTATCCCATTAAAACCCATACTGAGCGGATTACTGAAAGATAGAATTTTACCTAAGTAAACACTAATTACTAAGATTGCTGAATTGATAATGAATCGAAAAGTTTTTTCTTTATTGATAAACACTTTATTGATAAGTATTAATGTGAGGCTAATTAAAGTAGCCGCAAAGGTCATACTCCAGAGAGCATTTTTAAACATGAATAGCATGAAAGATATTGCTGTAATTGGAATTAGATTTATTAGTTTCATCCTAGAGCTTGTCTGCAATCCAGAAACTACGGAGATTATGATTAGTAGAAATGTGAAACTAAGCATGAAATATAATCCACCACGTCCATCTCCCAACCCTGAAGCACCATAGAGTCCTAGAGTACTCTTCCAAGATTTGATGAAATCTGGACTAGTAATATTGAAAATTTCTCTTGTTAAAAATTCAATTGAAGTATGAGAAATCGTGAGGTAGAAAAATGTTGCTAAAAATGAATAAATCGGTGATTTAATAAAGTATCTAAAAAATACAAAAACAGCTACTAAACCAAGAAAACAAGTGAAACCTGTATGGATTGGAAAGATCTCGATTGTGCTCAAGCCTGTTATGGTTTTTAAATTGGTCAAAGAGAAATCTAAACCATAGTGATAGAAAGGCATAGGCAAGTCATGGTTAGATGGATAGACTGGTGGGTAGATATTGTTGTTAGATATACTGCCGACTAAGGCAAGATGAAAACGAGCTGAATCTCCAAAGAGTTCGTATCTGATTTTATAGAAGCTTGCAAGTAGCCCGCTTATGCCAATACAGCCAAGATCAAATAGATCAACTTGATTAAATATCTTTGTCCAAGCTATTTTGTTTTTGATAGTCAAAACCACGCTCGTGCTAACAAGAATCGACAAACTCAAATAAATACTAGTGGTGACATTCTGAGTGATATACGAAAGCAGGTGTGTAAGTAATAAGTGGCTGCAGATGCCAGTTACTGTATTAAGAATAAAGTCTTGACTGAAATAATTATCCTTGTTTAATCCGCAGTTATTAAAGCAGGCTTTGGAAAAGTAATAACAAAGTGCTGTGAATGCCGCTAATTTCAATAAAACAATTGCCATAATCCTTATAATAGCTCAGCTTGAGTATGAACCACCCCACACTAGATAAAACGCACAGCTATCTGCTATCATATTAACCACGACCACAATAAGCCCATGTTTGGATTTCTTATATTAATTATAACTGCTGCAATCTCTGTGAGTTTTCTTACATTTAATAGCTTTGCAAGTTTGCAAACTTTTCATAATCAGACTCAAATAGTTGGAGATTTAGACACCGTCACTTTGGCTACTACTAATAGAGTAAATAAAATCACCAATGCCTTTTTGTCAGATCTGCGCAATTCTTTAATTGCAAGTATTCAAGCTTGGGATGATCAGCCGCTTAGTCTTGAACTCAAAAATGCAAGACTTGCTTTGGTGCAAGAATATTTTAGTAGTTTGACTGATGGTTCGCAAATTAATTCCAGTATTGAATTTGGTTTGAACCCGAATCAAACTGAACAAGTGGGTTTTCAAAGCTATGAAACTAGTTTGATTCATTCAGATTATCTTCCAAACAAACTTGATACTAGTTCACAAGCTTATGCATCTAGTTTAGTTGATTCAAGTGTGGAGATTGATCAAGCAAGCACTGACTCTAGTGAATTTATCACTGGAGATATTCTTGCGATTAGTCCTAATTTATTGAATCAATTACTTGAAGAAGATTCAGTGCAGTTTATTACTGATCATCTTGCTTCATTTGGCTTGAGTCTTGGCGAGACCGGCTTAGCTTTGCCGAAGCTGGCTAATGGTATTAGTATTCAGTTGGTGACGCTAGTTGAAGAATAATTTACTTCATCTCAAAAATCGCATCACCGCTCGCTCTAGTATAGTAATGCTCGCCATTGCGCCCGATCAGGTCAATTGCTTGCGGGTCGATTCTCTCTGTGCCTGGTTTAAAAACACTCTCATCAACATGAAACTTGAGTACTTCACAAATAGCCAGGTTGCCAGCACCGGGTTGGTCGCCCAATTGTTTCATCTCTAGTAATTTGCATTCCATTTGAAACGGTGATTCTTTGACGCGCGGTGCTTTGACAATATCAGAAGGGATTTGTGTGAGCCCAGAGATATCAAACTCATTAATATCAGCATCAAGATCTTGGGCGCAGAGTTTCATCTTCTCGCGCATCTCATAGTTAACCATTTGCACCACGCACTCCTTAGTCTCTACTAAATTGGTGTAAGTATCTTTGAATGGTTTATCAGGATTCGCTGTGCGAGCTGGAGAGAACACTACTACAGGTGGATTTGAGCTAAAGGCATTAAAGAATGAAAAGGGTGCGAGGTTGGGTATTCCATCTCTTGAGATAGTGGAGACAAAAGCAATCGGACGAGGTCCAATGCCGCCGATTAGATAGAAGTATTTTTCTTTGGGGCTTAGGTTTGAAGCTAAAACTGAATGCATAATAGACTTGTCGCCAAAGCTCCAATAGCTGCGTTACGCTCGCCCTCATTTGTTAGAACAAACTTCGGGTAAACCCTGCGGGCTCGCAAGCCTTGCTCTTGAACCTTTTGCAACAAGTCTATAGTACATCTGATATTAGATTTTGCAAGAGGTATTACGATTCGCTGCAACCCAAGTGTAGATCTTCTCTGAGACCCAAGCAAATCCAGGAATATATTTGTAGCACCAAAGAAAGAAACCTAGCTTACTTGCGACGGCTCTAAATACGGCTTGGGCTGCAGAGTAGACCTGGTAAGTATCATTTTCAAAAACAATAAATTGAATCGCCTTTATAGAATTTTGAGAACTAATTCCATAGTCTCCGTCTTTAAGCTCGGCTCTTGGTAGATAATCAACACTTTCTCCAATGATTGATTTTAATTTATCAACACCGTTTTGGCAGAAGCCACAATCTGCGTCATAGATTAGTATGCTCTTTTGGGACATAGATTAATTATGACATGTGATACGATTTCATTGTGAAAGAATTCGTCAGACTATTCAATGATAAGCAATACTTCGATGCTCATGAGCACTTGGAGCAAATCTGGATAGGACTTGAAGAACCAGAGAAAAGCTGGACTCAAGGCTTGATTCAGATAGCTGCTTTGATGCATTTATTAGAGCAAGGTCGGTTTATTGGAGTTCAAAAAGTATGGGCTAGAGCCAAAGCCAATCTCTCAGAGGCTCCAGAGATCTATAAAGACATCAATATCATTAATCTAAAGAAAACTATTGCTAATATTTGCGAGAATCTAGACGAAAACAGCTATACAGATGTTAAAATTGGGCTCAACCCCAAATGAGCATTGTGAAAGAAGAACTGAAATTAAACCACCTCAGACAACTGGAAGCAGAGTCTATTCATATTATTCGTGAAGTTGCTGCCGAATTCAAGAATCCTGTCATGCTCTATTCGGTGGGTAAGGATTCAAGCGTGATGCTACACCTGGCGCGCAAGGCATTTTATCCTGCGGTACTGCCTTTCCCTTTGATGCATGTAGATACCGGATACAAGTTTCCTGAGATGTACACGTTTAGAGATGAATTTATTAAAAGCATGGGGGCTAAGCTCATCATTCACAAAAATGAAGAAGCGATGGCAAATGACATGAACCCCTTTAAGTATGGCACCGACAAGTGTTGTGCCGCTCTTAAGACAGGTGGCTTGCTGGCTGGTTTAGAGAAGCATGGTTTTGATGCTGCCTTTGGTGGAGCGCGCCGAGAGGAAGAAAAATCACGTGCCAAAGAAAGAGTTTATTCTATTCGTGACGAGTTCGGGCAATGGGATCCAAAAAATCAACGACCTGAGCTTTGGAATTTATACAACTCTGAAATCAATGAAGGTGAGTCTATTAGAGTCTTCCCGCTGTCCAACTGGACGGAAGTTGATATTTGGGAATACATCAAAGCTGAAGAGATTCCGATTGTGCCAATTTATTACGCACAAAAACGGGAAGTGGTAATGCGCAATGGAGTGATGATTCCGATTGATAGATCAAGTCCTTATACTAGTCCGAAGGAAGGCGAAGAAGTTTTGATTAAGAACACTCGTTTCCGTTCACTTGGTTGTATGCCTTGCACCGGTGCCGTTGAATCAGATGTAACTGATATTGATGGCATTATCGAAGAGTCGAAATTGGCTCGCAAGTCAGAGCGCGAGAACCGAGTCATAGACTTGGGTTCGGATTCCAGCATGGAAGACAAGAAGAAAGATGGGTATTTTTAATGGAAGATTTTGATATATTACGTTTTACTACTGTAGGTAGTGTTGATGATGGTAAATCAACTCTCATCGGTAGATTACTTTATGACTCTAAAGGAATCTTTGAAGATCAATTAGCTGCAGTACAAAAGACCAGCGGTAAAAAAGGCTTCGAGAGTGATGAAGGAATTGATTTTGCTTTGCTCACTGATGGCTTAGCTGCTGAGCGTGAGCAAGGCATCACTATTGATGTTGCTTATAGATATTTCAACACCCCCAAGCGTAAGTTCATTATTGCTGACACACCAGGACATGAACAATACACCCGTAACATGGTGACTGGCGCTTCTACTGCACATCTTACTATCATTTTGATTGATGCTCGCAAAGGTATTATTGATCAGAGTCGTCGTCATACTTTGATATCGAGTTTGCTGGGAATTCCTAATTTTTTGATTGCTGTTAATAAGATGGATTTGGTTGATTACTCTCAAGATGTCTTCAATAATATCGTTGATGATTTTAAAGATCTTGTTTTGA
Source organism: Cyanobacteriota bacterium (assembly GCA_027618255.1). Taxonomy (NCBI): domain Bacteria; kingdom Bacillati; phylum Cyanobacteriota; species Cyanobacteriota bacterium. The sequence continues at coordinate 2,271 of JAQCFG010000080.1, read as the reverse complement.
AACTAGATGTGGCTGATGCTAATTTCAATTTTGTGCCGATCTCTGCATTGAAGGGGACCAATGTTGTTAACGCTGGTACCGCTATGCCTTGGTACACAGGTCCTACAATTCTTGAGGTGCTTGAAGGAGTTGATGTTCAATCAACACTTACACACAAAAAATTTAGAATGCCTGTGCAGTATGTAATTAGAAATGATTCTGCTGAAGCGCGTGACTATAGAGGTTTTGCGGGGCAAATATCGAGTGGAGTAGTTCAAGTTGGTGACGAGTTAATTAGTCAACCCTCAGGGATGAAATCTAGAGTCAAAGCAATTACTAGTTACAAGGACAATCTTGACACTGCTATTGCAAGGCAGTCAGTCACTCTCGTACTTGAAGATGAGATTGATACAAGTCGCGGTGATATGCTTTCCAAAGTAGATGACGCTAGTCCTCTCATGAAAGAATTTAATGCCAATCTTTGTTGGATGTCTGAAACCAAATTTGAGCCACGCAAGAAATATATACTCAAACATACTAGTAACAAAGTCAAAGCAATGGCAACTGAAATTAATTACAAACTGGATATCAATAACTACGACAAACTAGCTGCCACTGAACTAGGTTTGAATGATATTGCTAATGTAAGTTTTAAGGTCTTAAAACCAATTGCTGCTGATAGTTATAAAGAGAACCGCAATACTGGTAGTTTCATTTTGATTGATGAAGTGAGTAATGATACAGTTGCAGCTGGTATGATTCTGAGCACTTTATAAGCTCCACCTGTTGCGTTACGCTCGCTACAAGTAGTCATCATTGGCGGCTCAGCCAACTTAGCCTCCTTGTAGCTTCGCAAACCTTGCATCTGAAGCTTCTAAAATGCTCAGAAAGTCAGTTACCAACTTCACTTCGCTCCGCATGGTAACTGACTTTGATTAATAGTGGAGCGTGTTATACACCCAGCCCAAATTACTAAATATAAAGATCTCAGTTAATAAATATGGGCTGGGTTACACGCTCCTAGCCTGCGGAGCTTCTTGTGGTACACGATCTATACTATAATTGAAATAGATGACCATCCTTGAAGAAATAGTTGAAAACAAACGCCAAGAAGTCACCAAACTTGAAGAGTTTGATGAATTGGAAGATAGAATCTTTGATTTGAGTTCTGATAATTCAATGCCTGCAACACGTGGTTTTGCAAAAGCAATTCGAGAGGCTGAGGGTCCGGCTTTGATTGCGGAAGTTAAAAAAGCAAGCCCAAGCAAAGGTATCATCAAGCCCGACTTTGACGCTGCCAAGATTGCCAAGGCATATGAAGATGGCGGAGCACATTGTCTTTCTGTGCTGACAGACTCAAAGTATTTTCAAGGTAGTTATGAGAATTTGATAATAGCTTCTTCTGAAGTTGCTATTCCATGTTTGTGCAAAGAGTTTATTGTTGATCCAAGACAGATTGCAATGGCTCGTTTGATGGGTGCTGATGCGATTCTTTTGATTGCTGCTGTGCTTGATGATTCTGAGATTGAAGACTTCCGTTATATAGCTAATGAATTTAGTATGGATGTTTTGCTTGAGGTTCACACTGAAGCAGAGATGCTTCGAGCAATCAAACTTAATCATGATTTGATTGGTATCAATAATAGAGACCTTACTAGTTTTGAAGTGAGCTTGGACACTAGTTCAAAATTGATTAGCAAATTCAAGTACGACCTTGGTGGAGTCACACTTGTCACTGAGTCAGGGATTCATACTAAGCAAGATATTTTGATCTTGCATAATATGGGTGTTAAGGCTTTTCTTGTAGGAGAGTCTCTAGTGAAGCAGGATGATATTCGCAAGGCTGTTGAGAACTTGCTTTTTTGAAAGGGGCAGGACTGACCCTCTATAACCACATTGAGAACCTTATCAATCAAAGATTCAAGTCATAACTTGTGCTTCTACCTTCTCCTGGTCGTTTAATGAAAACACCAGCTTCTAATAAATCAATGAGGTCTCTTGTTGCTGTGGCTTTAGAGCATTTTGTGATTTTTTGATAACAAATTGGATTATATTTGATGATATGGGAATGAAGCAAGATATATTTAGATTGTTTGAGTCTGAAACGAATGAAGCTAAAAGAGACCCTAGTGATTGGAGAAATTATGTAGTTTATTTCTTGCAAAAGACGGCTTTTGAACATATATATATAAGGCATGGCTATAAGAGAGGATTTGATATTGATTCAGATAAACCCACTCACACTTTATTCTGAGCAAAGGCGAATACCCCGAAGCTTGTTCAATTTCAAAG
>JAQCFG010000079.1 GCA_027618255.1 Cyanobacteriota bacterium | reverse complement strand
TAAAGTCTTCTAGTCGGATCCATTAAAAAAGTAGCAACCGCAACGAATGCGCGTGTTGCCTTTGGAGATAATTCCGACTTTCAAAACAAGTCCAATAGCTTATGACACCTCGCATAGAATCAAAAGATCAAACGCCATTACTAGCTCAAATTACTATATAATAGAATCAATGAAAGCCTCAATCCGTTTCCACATCTTAGCTATATGCTTATTTCTGGTGTCAGGCTGTTGCTGCATGAATAATTGCCCAGTACCGGCAACAATAAAAGATGCACGCAAACTCTTTGTTGTTCACATTCACGGTGACTGGTGCAAGACATGTAGCAAAATAGATTCGATCATTCATCAAACAGAGGATTATTGGACCAAAAGAAACAATGTTGAATATTTAGTCTTTGACGAGACTAATCCAGCCAAAATCAAAACATCTGCCGAGATTGCCAAGAAATTCAATCTATCAGATCATTTCGAGAATGAAAGACACACCGGCGAATTACTTTTTATCGATCAGGACAGTAAAAAAATTCTTACTAAGTTTTACGGTGTTGATTCGCAAGAACAATACATAGAAGCAACTGAGGAATTACTCAAAGGCAACGAGGTTGCAAGTATTCTTGCCAAGCGCAGAAGCTACCAACTCTCAAAACCAAGCAAAAAAGAAATCCAAAAAGCCAAACTACTTGTAATTGATATTCATCACGACATGTGTGGTGGCTGCTCAATTACTGCACCAATATTTGAAGAAGTAGCCAAAGACTATATAAAAGACAAGAGAGTTTGTTTTATGACTTTTGACTTGAGTGATAGAACAACTACCAAGGCCACTCGTGAACTTGCTCAAGAGCTTGGACTAGAAGAAATCTACAATAATCAAAAACATACAGGTGAAGTTCTTTTCGTTAACAGAAAAGATAACGAGATACTAGATAAATTGATACTAGAGCGTGATAAACAGGTATATCATGACCTAATCAAGAAGCTCAAGAAACAAGTATAGACCAATACAGATCATTCACTTCTTTTCTTAAAAAAAGCTTTTCACATTCATAACAGCTCAAATACAGAGTAAAATCAATAGAATCAATGGATATTACTGCAATCACTTATTCTCTTTTTATCCCTCTACTTAATTCTATTCATGAATTAACAAGCGGCATAGGCTTAGTTAGTTTTGGCTGGGCAATTGTTTTTCTGACAGCTGGCGTCAAGCTCGTCCTAACCCCACTTACCTATAAACAAATCAAAAGCACTAGAAAGATGCAGCAAATTCAGCCGCAAATGAAAAAGCAACAAGATGACTTCAAAAAGACAGAAGAGAAGCTCAAAAACGATCCTGCCAAATTGCAAACGGCTAGAGCAGAATTCCAACAAAAAATGATGAGCTTCTATAAAGACAACGATGTAAACCCACTTGGTGGTTGCCTGCCTCTCTTGGTGCAAATGCCTATTTTACTTGGTTTGTTCTGGACTTTCTCTGGACCTCCGTTTAAATCCAAACCAATTTTTGTTGACGTCAAAGTTGTTTCAGCTGCTGAAGCAAACAAAAAGCAAATCAAATATTATGACAAAGGTGAGATCTATGTAGATTCAGAAGGTAGAAGAGCAAGAATCATGCTCAATGCCAAGAAGATCACCATGCTTGAAGGTGAGAACTATACACTCAAAGCAACTAAAGCAATGGGCGATGCCCAGCTGGATCCAGCTGCAATCAAGTGGGGTTTCTTTAACGGCGTTAAAGACAACGACTTTGTCAATCTTGAAGCTAACACAGACGGTAGTGCTGTGATTACTGCTAAAACGGCTGGAGGTAGTGCCAAACTAGAAGCCAAACTACCGCAAAGCTTGAAAAACGATAGTTTCTTTTTCATCAAGGACTTTGGTGACACAGGAGTATTCAACAAAAAAACTGGTACTCTCAATATAGACATTTTAATTCTAGTAGCACTCTTTGGGATTAGCATTTGGCTCTCTTCCAAACTCAACGCACCCAAACTTGCTGAAACTAAACCAGGCGAGACAGAAGACCCGCAAGTGGCAATGCAAAAATCAATGGCAACTATGATGCCAATTATGATGACTGGAATGATGTTAATTATCCCTCTTCCAGCTGGTGCTCTTCTATATATGATAGTCTCTGGCTTTATTCAAGCTGGCCAGACTTACTTTGCCATGAAGAGATATGACAAGTGAGCCCGACCAGGATGGTCCAATAGCTGCGTTTTCTGAAGTATTTAGCAAAATCCTCGACGATGTCGGGTTGGCGTTGCCTATCGTTTTGCAAAGCAAAACAATAAAGTTTTGCCACAGCAGCTGCGCCGAATCGGAGAGGAGCTTTGTAAATACGAGGAAATTTTTATTGGTTTAATATACTAGCATAACTTGGCAGAGATCAACTGTTTCAGAGCCTGATAATGAATCTTACCAGCACCCAATAAATTAATATCAGCCTCTGGATCTGGTTGATCACAAGCGACATACAATAAATTAGTATCGTCGATATTTTTAAATTTCTTGATCAAAGTTTTACCCTGCTCACAAAAATGAGATTGAAAGCTCAGCAAAATCAAAGTCTTGTAACGAGAGAAAAATACTTTATCGAAATCATCAACTGTTTTAATTTGGTAAGTATCCAAAGCAAAAACCTCACGAATCTCTTCTTCCTCTAGCTTTGGATGCTGTAATATCACAACTGCTGTATCTTTTTGGGCAAGCTCTTGCTCCTTAGTTTCAAAATAGCTCTGTATTTGTGGAAGTGGTTTATTTAATTCAATTGCAGCAAGGCAAAGCTCATGCATCCTGGTCATAGCTGCAGTTTTATCAAATGGTTCAGGCTCTGAAGCAAACCTTCTTAAATTATTGAAGAAGCTATATAGTTTCGATATTGTTTCGTGATAGCGTGCATAAAACTCATAGATATTTGATGATTTGAGTTTATTCAAGTAATCGGCAACCGCTACAGCATCATCAATATTGGTATTCCAGATGATTAGATTATTACCAGCAAAAATCATATCCAAAGCAAGTTCTTTGTAATCACCATACTCAGCAAGTGCCTTCATGGTAATTTCATCACTAATCACCAAACCAGAGAAACCAAAATTGTCTCTCAAATCATCCATAATAAACTCATGAGAAAGACTAACTGGATGGGTCGAGCAAATCGCTGACTGGGTTTCAATATCCTCAACATCAACTAAAATATGTGCCGTCATGATGGCATCAACACCTTCTTCAATCGCTCTAAAGAATGGGCTCAAGTGTCCCATATAATTGTGATGATCCAAACTAATATGCGGCAAAGCTAAATGAGAATCAATATCAGTAGCACCATGTCCAGGGAAATGCTTAACGCAACATCCAATACGAGCTTCAACAAAAGTCTCGACCATAATGGCAGCCTGTTCCATCACCAACTTACAGTCATTCCCCAGTGAACGAGTGCCGATAACAGGGTTGCGTGAATTCGTATTCAAGTCAACGCAAGGTGCAAAAACAAAATTGAAACCAAGATCCTTAAGGTCATAAGCCAATAATTTAGTATGCTCTACCAATAAATCAGCGTCTTCATTTTCTGCACTAATCTTGCCGAGAGCCATCAAGCTTGGCAAGTTCGGGCTAATCTTGCGCAAGCGCTGAACCTTACCACCCTCTTGATCCACACTTATAATTAGATCTTCACCCAAAAGCTTTTTGAGGTCTCTAATCAATTGCTTGACTTGCTCGCGCGATTCTATATTAGTATCAAAAAATATAATTCCACCTGGGTCAAGTTTCTTGAGTTTAGTTGCAAGCTCCTCAGTGAGCGTCGTTCCTTCAAAGCCGACAATAAACATCTTACCGAAATTAATCTTGCTGGTTTCTAGCATAATAGATTCAATTCTCCTAAATAGCTCTCAAATAAATCTAATGAGCTTTGATGTCTTTGTTCAAAATCATAATCCAAGACAGCAAAATATCTCTGCAAAACTTGTTTACTCAAACCAGTTTGTCTATATGCTTCAATAATCATGTCTGGGTAATCCACTGTCAATGATTTATTTTTCTTGGCTATCAAAATCTTACTGATAGTGTCTTGCTGCAAGCCTGAGTTTTTATTAATCACCCACAATCCAAACACCATCGGCAAAGCAGTAAGTTGATACCACTCAGTACCCAAATCAACCATATTGACGTCATTGCGAGCTCCAAGGGCGTGGCAATCTAGCAAAGCCTCATCACCAATCAACAACTTGATTGGCATCTGATCATTATTCTCACTAAAACAAATAAATTCAACTTGCTTGCCAGCTGGATTGAAGATATGTCCAGCCTGATGCTTAAAACCATAATTCTTAACCAAGACTATCTTCAAAAGATTCACTGAACTTGCACTCTTAGCAGTAACAAATATTTCACGAGCTTGAGTCAATGTCTCAATCCCATCCTTTATAAAAAGAATCACACTCTGAGCTTGTTCTTTAGTACTAATAGAAATTCCATCTACCTTGGTATAGAGTGGCTTATTTAAAAGATACTCATAACTAGAAATCGGTGCAAGATCAAGCTCAGCAACGCGAAGCATACGATTCAAATCACTTGGACTTGATTCGATCAACTCAAAACCATCCTCAAACAAATCAGCAGACTTGTAATTAACCGGCAAGCAGTTAATGAAGTTGATTGAGCCTAGACGAAGAAGCTGTTTGTCTGTTGAAGTTTGCAACACAAAGCAATTATACAAGACCTTGGCTTGCAAAGTGAGAGGCTTGCGTGATCAGCGCAAATGCTAATGCTTGAACCCTTGAGCAATCGGCATCCTGCGCCCAAAACCAAAAGCTGTTTGAGCCAGCTTGAGCACTGGCGGTGATTGTTGGCGTTTATATTCAGCCCTATCAATCATATTCAACACTCGTTTAACTAGTTCCTTATCAAAACCGGCCGCAACAATCAAATCAAGTGACTTGAGATCCTCAATATAGAGCTTAATAATTTGATCCAGAATTATATAATCAGGTAAAGAATCGCTGTCTTTTTGATTCTCACGCAACTCAGCACTTGGCGCCTTCTCAAGAATATTGTTTGGAATAATTTCGTCCTTGGAATTGATGTGACGAGCCAAATCAAAAATAGTGGTCTTCAACAAATCACCAATCACAGCAATCGCCCCGCAACTATCACCATACAAAGTAGAATAACCAACTGCAATCTCTGACTTGTTACTAGTCGCAAGCAAAATTGCACTCATTGAATTGGCTTGAGCCATTAATATATTGGCTCTTAACCTAGACTGTAAGTTTTCATCAGCTAATGGTGTTAGATTCGTCATTAGTTTACGCATTAACTCATGCGCTTCTTTGATCTCGATGATCTCATAATTAAGGTCAAGCTTATTGGCGAGTGTTTCAGCATCTTTGAAGCTCTCATCACTGGTGAAAACAGAAGGAAGCATATAGGCATAAACATTTTTGGCACCAAGCGCTTCACTTGCAATATAGGCAACTATCGCTGAATCAATGCCACCAGAAAGCCCAATCACTATCTTGTCAAAGCCACACTTGCGGACATAGTCTCTTAGACCAAGTATCAGTGCTTGTTTCAGTTCTTCAAGATCCGAATCAAGAATATCAAGTGAATCATTCTTTGCAAACAATGATTCAGAATCTATCACCAATCTATCCGGCACAAAACTCTTTGCTTTAGCAATTAGTTTCGCTGAACTATCAACAGCAAAAGAACCACCATCAAAAATCAATTGGTCATTGGCACCAACTTGGTTGACATAAACGATCGGCACTTTGTATTTCTTCACAAGGTTGCAAATCAATTCTTGCCTAAACTTGGGTTTAGCAAGAGCATACGGGGAAGCAGAAGCATTGACTATCATTTCAGCACCAGCTGCAATCAGCTCCTCAATCGGGTTTTTGTTATAAAGGTTGGGATAGGCTTCCATCCAAATATCCTCGCAGATAGTCAGACCTACCTTAGAACCCTGCCATTCCCAAATCTTGGGGCGACGAGCAGCTTCAAAATATCTCAACTCATCAAAAACATCATAACTAGGCAACAGCACTTTATGGGTGAGCATTTTGATTTTGCCTTCTGCAAGACAAAACAAAGAGTTAAAATATTTATTACCAAAATGTTTATTTGGTGCAATTCCACCAACAATCACAGCAAACTGCTCGTCAGTATAAAGTGCAAGCTCTTTAATAAAATGATCTTGTTGTTCTAGCAAACCATGTTTGAGTATCAAGTCCTTAGGCGGGTAACCGAGCATTGAAAGCTCAGGAAAAATTAGTAAGTTGACATTGTCTTTTTTGCAAAACTCAATTTCCTTCAACATCAACTTAAAGTTGTGCTCTAGGTCACCGATAATTGGATTGATTTGACTTACGGCTAGTTTCACTGGCTTGATTTTAGCATTAGACCTGTTTCGGCTTTGCCTCGCAATAACGATATGCTATTATCAACAACAATGACCATGACAGAACAGAAACTCAATCAAGTCAAACCCCTCAGTCTAGAGATTAATGATCAGTATCAAATCTCCCTTGGAGGAATTAAAGTAGCTGAATTAGTAAAACAATATGGCAGTCCTACTTACTTACTTTGCGAGCAAACAATTCGTGCAAGAGCACAAGCCTACAAACAAGCATTTGAAACCCACTATCCTAATCACCTGGTGATTTATGCCAGCAAAGCACTCAATTGCATGGCGATGTGCAAAATCATTGAGCAAGAAGGTCTCGGTTTAGATGTTGTTAGCGCAGGTGAGTTGCGCACAGCACTGGAAGCCAGATTTCCAACAGAAAGAATTATTTTCCATGGCAATAATAAAAGCCAAGACGAAGTTACACTGGCAATCAATACTGGAGTAACTTTGGTGCTTGATAACAGAACCGAACTTTCATTTATCGAAAACCATCTCGCTCAAGACCCAAGCAAAAGCTGCCAAGTCTTAGTGCGCGTGACACCTGGTATTGAATGTCACACTCATGAATACATCAAGACCGGCAAAATAGATTCCAAATTTGGTTTCAATATTGAAGAGCTTGATGAAATCATCAGCAGACTCAAAACCAATAAACAAATTAGCATTAGAGGTTTGCATGCGCATATTGGTTCACAAATTTTTGAGACTGTGCCGCACAAAGATACTTGTAAAGTATTACTTCAACTCTACAAAAAAATCAAAGACAAACATGGACTAGAGTTTGAAGATATCAATGTAGGTGGTGGACTTGGAATCATGTACACCAATCAAGATGATCCTCCTGAAATAAAAGATTGGGTCCAAATCATCGCTGGCTCAATTAAAAGCAATTGCAAAGAGCTTGGTCTCAAAGAACCTCGTGTTCTTACGGAGCCAGGCAGAAGCATAGTTGGTCCAGCTGGCATAACTGTGTACAAGGTAGGCAATATCAAAGACATCCCCAATGTCCGTAAATATATTGCCATTGATGGCGGAATGGCGGATAACGCAAGACCGATAATGTACCAGGCACAATACATTGCAGAAATTGATGGCAAAGATCCAAACAAAGACACT
>JAQCFG010000078.1 GCA_027618255.1 Cyanobacteriota bacterium | reverse complement strand
CGGAAGTCATCATAGAGCTCTTGGCTGTCGCTGATCAATCCAGAACTTAATCCGTAATCAGTGTCATTGGCTCTGGCGATTGCATCGTCCCAGTTCGGCTCTCTGTATACTTTCAATAAAGGACCAAAGTTTTCTTCATCCGAAATATCAAGCCCGGTACAATCGATAATTCCTGGTGTCACAAATGCTCCTCCATTAGACTTCATCTCCAATAAGACTTTGGCTCCCTTAGTCACAAGTGACTTTTGCGCTGCAAGTAAATTCTTAGCTTGCGCCTCGCTAATCACCGGACCCATGAAATTACTTTCGTCAGTAGGATCGCCAATCTTGATCTTAGAGCTCATTGCAACAAGACGCTCAAGAATCGCATCTGCCTCGCTATCAATTAAAATCAAACGACGCGCGCAAGTACAACGCTGACCTGCTGTAATAAACGCCGACTGAATAATCATGTAAGCCGTCGCATCAATGTCACTTGCCTGGTGCACAACTAATGAATTATTACCGCCAAGTTCCAGTGCCAATATCTTTCCAGGATGACCAGCATAATTCTCATGCAGTATTTTTCCAGTGCGCGAGCTACCAGTAAAAAATATTCCATCGATACCAGGATGAGCCGAAAGTAATTTACCCGTCTCCACTTCACCCTGAACCATAGTCATTACTCCCTCTGGCAAAGCAGCTTGTTGCCACAGCTTCATCACCTCTTCACTAATATATGGCGTAAGCTCACTAGGTTTAAATACAACTGTATTACCAGCAAGAAGTGCAGGCACAATATGCCCATGCGGAGTATGAATCGGAAAGTTGTAAGGACCAAAAACAGCAATCACTCCATGCGGCTTGTGCCGCACGACGCTGAGTCCATTGACCTTGGTGCCTGTTCTTTCTTTATAAGCATCTAAAGAAATCTTGAGCTTGGCAATTGGGCTCATCACTTCCATTCGAGCTTCCCAAATAGCCTTGCCAGTATCCTCACAAAGTATTTGCGCAAGCCTTGCTTGATTGGCTTCAACAAGCTTGGTAAAGTTCTCAAGATACTCAAAGCGCTGTTCTAAAGTCAACGCCGCCCATCCAGGAAATGCTTGGCGCGCTGCTGCAACAGCCTCGTCAATTTTTTTAGCGCCAGCTTCTTGCCCTTGCCAAATCTCTTTGCCTGTAGCTGGGTTGACAGAACTAAACATAACGAAACTCCTCTCCCTCAGAGAGATTTAAAAGATCCGCATCCTCTTGATTTATTGTCCCACTAACTAATTTCATTCTAAAATCAAGCTTGCCATTCGACACAAGAGCGGCATCAATATCCATCCCAATCTCAAGAGTCGCCACTTGAGATTCTTGAATAGTTTTAATCTCGGAGACTTTAACAGCAACCCTTGGACCAGCATCAAAAATATCTACATGCCCATCTCGCGCAAAACCTTGAGATTCAAGAAACTTCATCGCCGGCTTAGTCTTGTCATGCACTTTGCCAATCACATCAATCACAGAGTCTCTTAGTAATGGAATATAAATTGGATAAGCTGGCATCAAGTCGGCAATAAAACCTTTGTCTTTGGTACTTAAATAATCAGCTTTCTCAAAGCCCATATCAAAAAAATGACGCACTGTACCTTCCCAAAAAGGCGAACGCCCCTCTTCATCAATCACCCCGCGCATCTCTGCTGTAATCGTCTCAGTGAAGCGCTTTGGGAAGTCAGCAATAAACAAAAAACGAGCTTGACTCAAATACTGACCCAGTCCCATAGAACGGTAATCAGGTGAAACAAACAGTGAGCTAATAATAGAAGCTCCCTTATGCTCTTTACTGAGCTTGAGATATTCTACTTCTTTATCAACTCCAAGTGCTGCAGATTGATGCCTAGCTTTGCAGATCTCATAAGAATAAGAAGGATCAAAACCTCCCACTCGAGCGCGAATTGCAGCTATACCAACTATCTTGTCATCAAGCTCCATAACAAATCGATATGATTCATTTCCTGGCTTGGTTGGATTAATCTTAAAACTATTAATTGATTCCTGAATTTTATCAGTGAGGATTTTTTTATCCGCTGGCAAGCTAGTCATTCCTGGACCAGTTTGCGAAGCCAAGTTGAAAACGGCATCAAGATCAGTCTCCTGAATTGGTCTAATTAAAAAGGGCTCTGTCTTCTCTTTGGGCATGATGGTTAATTGTCGCTATCAAGTTATAAGCTGGATACAAAAGTTGCTGACGATAATCCTCTTGGGCATCAAAACTATTGAATGCCTCTAGTACTTTATTATACTTGAGTTCTATTTCTTGATGGTCCGCTAGCAATCTCTCTTTAAACTCAAGATCTTCAATCCCAGGAAACAAATCCCTCTCTTCATCCTTAAAATGACTCTCCAAAAGCCATTTGACATAATCGAGCATCACTTTACTAGTCTTGAGTAAATGCTCATCATCACGAATATTTTTGACTTTAGTCAAATCTTGCAAAATCTTATCCAGCTTTTGATAGATTTCCTCGTGTTCATTTTTGACTTTAGTCAAAATTTCTTCCATAGCCTATAATTATAGCGTTGAAATACCACGAACTCAATCTCGACGGACTAGTCGGCCCAACCCACCTCTTCTCTGGCTTAAGCCATGGCAATATCGCTTCTGAAACTCACAAAGGCAGTATCTCAAACCCCAGGGCAGCAGCTCTTCAAGGACTTGCCAAAATGAAATCTCTCGCTGATCTTGGTATCAAGCAAGCAGTGATGCCTCCTCAGCTTAGACCGCGCATAGATATTCTTCAAGCCAAAGGATACAAAGGTAATCCAAAAGATATTCTTCAAGAATGCTACGAGAAGAACCATGAATTATTCTGCGCAGTCTCAAGCTCCTCGTCAATGTGGACAGCAAATGCCGCCACCATCAGTTCAAGTCTTGAAACCACAACTTTGACTATCAGTCCAGCTAATCTCAGTTCTAAATTTCATCGTTCAATAGAAACTATAGAAACCGCTGCTAGATTACAAACTATTTTCCCGCATGCAAAGCATCAACCTGCTCTTGATTCAAGACTAAGTGATGAGGGAGCAGCCAATCACACCAGGCTTGCTCCTGCACACTCCAAACCGGGGATTGATTTATTTGTTTATGGTTATTCACTAGACAATCCAAGTATCATCAGTCCACAGGTTTTTCCTGCAAGGCAAGCTCTTGAAGCTTCGCAAGCCATCATTCACAACCATGGCTTGGACTTACAACGTACTGTCCTTGCACAGCAGTCTATCAAAGCCATTGACGCTGGTGTCTTTCACAATGATGTAATTAGCACAGGCAATTGCAATCTCTTTCTCTATCACGAACATAGTTTTGAGAATCAATCTCAAGTAATAGAAGAGCTAAGTACTAAATACAAAGCAACAACACATGAAGAGCTGATTTTAATTGAAGTCAAAGATAGCGAGATTAGTTTAAAACAAGCTGTCTCAAGTTATTTATTCAACTCACAAATAGTTAGTCTTGATAAAGGTGGCATGCTTATTCTCGCCCCCATAGAATGCAAAGAAAATCAAGTAGTCAATCAATTCTTGACCAAAGTCCTTGAAACAAATAATCCAATTACTAAAATAGAATATTTTGATCTAAGAGAAAGCATGAACAACGGTGGCGGTCCTGCCTGCCTGAGGCTACGAGTCCTAGTTAGCGATGAAGAGCTTGCTGCAATGAATCTTCATTACCTACTTAACGATGAGCTTTATGGGAAACTGGTAACGTGGGTCAAGAAGCATTATAGAGATAGACTTGAACCAAAGGATTTAACAGAGGCTGGCTTTTATCAAGGGATAGAGACTGCTTTTGAAGAGCTTGAATTAATCCTCTCACAACAGTCCTAATGCAACTTCATAGTCACAAAATATTCATTGTAATTGATATTAATATCAAAGTTGTTAAGGACATTTTGTCCAATAATTCCATCAATATGCGAGACTTGATCTTTCCCAACCATGGCAAACTTGACATTCGCTAGGTCAATCGCTCCAAGGGTGATATCGAGGTATGCTACCGGGGCATCAATGATACCAGCAACTGTTTCGTAGCTACTATAATAAAGCTTGTCAAATTTGATTTGCTCTTCATTAGCAAAATGCTTGTATATGATTGAATCACTAGCACCAGTATCTAACAAGAACCAGCCAGGCTTGCCTTGAATTACCACTTGCAAATAAATATGTTGCCCTTCTATCTTAAACGGCACACGTGCTTTCATATCTTCAAAATATTCAGCATGCTCACCTTGATATTTAGTACCGGTGATTTTTTCTATCATCTTGACAGCAGACATCCCAGTATATGGCTGCAATTCAACACTCTTGGCTAAAGAAATCACAGCTTCATCAAGCTTGCCTAGTTGCTTTTCAATCAAACCCTTTTGTTGCCAGAGATAAGCAGAATTCGGATTGGTCTGGCAAGCATTGTTCAAAACCTCGACAGCCTTGTCATTTTCTTTTTGTCTCAAATGATAGACGGCGATATTATTCCAAGCCGCTTCGTTAGCTGGCTCATGTTCAAGACAACGGTACAATTCATCAATCGCTTCTGCCACATCATTAGCTTCAACACTAATTTGCGCAAGCAAAACCGAAAACCGACAATCATCTGATTTAAGCTTTTGTGCTTGCTTCAAATAGCCCACTGCTTCTTCTGGATTATAATAGGCAACAAGCTGTGCAGCCTTGTATAAGTACTCTGTATTCTTTGGAGCTGCCTTCAATGCTTTCTTGACATAAAGCTCTGCAAGACCAATCTTGCTCTGACCGGCAAGCATACGATAAGCAGTATAGTAATACTCTGCTTTCTTGTCTTTCTTAATTGCGGCTCCCAAATATTGTTCAGCTGTCTTCTTCTTACCAAGCTTCCACGAATCAAGAGCTTGTTTATAAAGTATCTTGGCATCCTCGATATTCTTGTAACGAATATAAGTCATTATCGAAGCGACAAAAATCAAACTCGCAAAGAGAGTCAGAAGAATTAATTTATTGTCTTTAAAAGTGATTTTTTGCATTCATCTTCTCTAATTAAACAATATCTTACTATCTTGCAAGCAACATGATGTTTTGAATGATTGACACTGTCGATATACCAATTGATCCCAAAGCAGCCCCAGTAGCGATAGCATCCTCTGGTCTAATACCTTTGTGATCTTTACCTAGCAAGAAATATAGATCTAATGTTGCAGACTTTGGATTTTTACCAGCCTTTAATCGATATTGATTAAGATCTGGTTTGGGAAACGCATCAATCGTTTGAGTAGCCTCGATAAAAGCTGAATCAATTTCAGCAAAACCAGAACTACTTGTTGTAGTTACACTTAATAATTTACCAGAGGGTGCAAGCTTAAGCTCCAAAGCTAGTAGCTTTGCCTCCAATTCTTCAAAACTAGAGCCTTTAGCTCTCAAAAAGATTTGCTTACCAATTTCTGCAGCATATTGTTCTTGATACTTCAATGCTGTTTTTTGTTCTTTTTTACTTAGTTCAAACTCAGGTTTACATTCAATAGTAAATTCATGGTCACGAAATTCACTAGCAAACGGTTGCATATCTTTGATTGTTGATTTACAAACCCTAGTATTATAATCACGCGAAGCTTTAACACTCTCCAATCCAACTAATTCACCTTCTGTGTCAACAGTAAAGTTGAAGTCTGGATACTTATGATATTGCCATTCCTGTAAATTAAGATCTAATCTATCACGGACTTGAGCTTCAAGTGCTGCAACTAGAGGGTCTGGGCTTTTGGCCAAAATTAAACTTGGCATAAGTCCCAATATCAGTACAAAACTATAAACTTGTTTCTTCATTCCAAAATTTCAAAATCATCCCTTATTACATTTTTGATAGCTTGACTTAGCCTAAAATCCAAATCAAAATTATCAAGACGACCACCATTGATCGTCATTATGTACTGAGTAGCTGTATCTTTTATAATACACTTGGGGTCATAAGAGGTTTTCAATCCAACCGATATGTGATCATTCAAATCAACCATATAAATCTCATCCAAATATTCTTTATCTAATGCACTAAAATTGATCTTCTCTGTCAAAGCCGGCTTGCAGACAGAACCAACTCCTGTTTGATCTGTCACCCTAAAGTTATCAACCAAAAATGGCGCTCCAGCATCAATTGGCAGAACAATAAATGAAACTAATTCTTCGTCCTGGTTCCATACTGGATCTTTAAAGAGTCTATATTTCTCGTCATTGAATTTAGCTTTATATTCTTCTATATCTTTGCTCTTAGTTTGAGCCTTACTAATCTTTTTATTGAGCTTATCAATTTTCTTTTGCACCTTGGCATTGTAAGCATCAAGTTGCTTCTTGCGAAACTCTGGTGTAATCATCATCAAAGCAGTGTTAACAGGATCACTTGTTTGAGGGGCTCCACCAAAAGCTAATGCTAGTGCAACACCAACAGCCTGACCAATAGCGACACCCGCTCGTTTCGCAGTAAGAAAGTAGCTAATATATTCTTGTCTCTTGGCAGATGCTGGTTGCCATAACATGCAAGTAAGTAATATACAAATCGATAATTTTCTCATTAGGCTTATATGCCACTCTTGGAAAAATATTGATGATTAGATTTACCTAGTTTAGATGTACCATAAGCTCTTGATTAAGCAATCATAGCCTAGTCACCTAAACCCAGGACTCCAATAAACAACCCATATTTAAGCAAAACTGTTAAGCCGAATCAGCACAAGGGAAACATCTAATCTATGACTGAAAATATAGATATTGGCAAATTAGTTACCGGCAAAGAGAAAATCTATTTCTTAATTCTTGCAATAGCAAACCTAATGTTCTTTGCGTTGGTCGGACTTCTGTTTACAACAGCTGCAATCAACCCTCAAGTTGCAAAAACATTGCCAGTAATGATCTTTTATTTTTTCATACTCTCTAGCCTAGTAATATTTTCACAAGGTATATTTATTGGCGGCATCAAGAATCATGGAGTCAAAGTTACCGAAAATCAAATGCCAGGAGTACTAAGATCTGCCGAAAAGGTGGCAAGCAAAATGGGACTCAAAAAGATACCAGAAATTTACATAATACAAAGTGGCGGCATACTAAACGCCTTTGCAACCAAGTTCTTCCTCGGCTCCAAATCTTTTATGGTGTTATATTCAGACATACTTGACTTAGCATTCAATAAAGGTGAATCAGCAATTGAATTTGTAATTGCTCATGAGCTTGCTCATATCAAGCGTGGTCATATTGACAAGCACTATCTTTTAATGCCGATGATTTTATTCGTGCCCTTTATCAATAAAGCATACTATAGAGCTTGTGAATATACTTGTGACAAAATTGCCAGTACTATTGTTGGACAAGAAGGTGCCAAACAAGGCTTAGCAGTACTCTGCTTAGGCAAGAAACTGTTTGGAAGCTTAAATATAGAAGACATGATACAAAGCGCTCGTAGCAATAGTGGATTCTGGGCTTGGCTCTCAGAAAAACTCTCTACTCATCCAGCAATGTACAAAAGACTGTTGAACGTGCAAGAATAAAGCCCAGGCTCT
>JAQCFG010000077.1 GCA_027618255.1 Cyanobacteriota bacterium | reverse complement strand
AACGGGTGACGTTACTATTGATGGTGAGACAATCGCATCAGTACTAACAGACAGTAGCACCATTGATGATCTGCTTACTTTCTTGCGAAGCTTTGCTGCCGTAAGCACTGCAACAATGGATGCAGAAGGCAGAATCGCAATCACTGGTACTGCAGCCAGTATCGGCAGTCCAGGTGATGACAGTAATATCATTTCAGCAATTGGACTTGATAATGCGGTACTGTCAGGTGGTGCAGCGACTGGCATCCAAAAACTTACTGCCGCGAAAGCCTCTTCTGTACTCAATACCCTGCTAACTCCAATCACTGGAACTATTCTTACTATCAATGGTGCCGATGTAACCTATGACCCGACTACTGACAGTATCACCACACTTATTAATGCAATTAACAGTGAATCAGACACAAGTGTCACAGCAGCTTATGATGACATCAATGGTGAAGTCATTCTTACCAACAAAGACACAGGTGCGTTATCAATGACTATCAGCTCCAATGGTGATGCCCATACGATTTTCAGAATTGATTCAGCAATCAGTGAGACTCTTGGAGATAACGCTGAATTCTCAATCTCTACTCTCAACAGCGGAGCAACACTTGTTAGTAATAGCAACACTGTTACTGGATTACTCAATGGTGTTACACTCGAACTCAAGAACCTCACACCAACTGGCCCTTCAAGCCCTGTTAATGTAACGATTGCAGAAGATGTCTCTAGCGTAAGTAGCAAACTCAATTCAATTATCAACAATGTTAACTCGCTACTTTCAGGACTTGATGATAGAAACGATAGCTTTAGTAGAGCACTCTCGAGGAAAATCAAAAACACTATCTCAACAGTACATTCTGGAGCAACCAATAGTTACACATCACTTATAGATATTGGTTTGAGAAGTCAATTTGACGGCAATAATCAATTTACTGGTTATAGTTTTGATAGTACGATTTTTGAATCTAAGTTTTTGGCTGACAGGAGTGACTTCATCTCTGTTCTTTATGGAACCGACACTGCGACTGATCCAGATTCAGAAATTGCGACTCTCTCTGATGGCTCAGAAGGTATCATCACACTCTTACAAAGGGCTCTTGATGTTTACGTAGATCCTGATATTCCGACTAACGGTATTATTAGCCAAGTAAGAGAATCTATCACAACGCAAATTGATACTGCAAATGACAGAATCGAGAGAGCACAAATAAGTATCGACGCCATTGAAGCCAGATTATCCAGACAGTTCTCGCAGCTTGATGTAATCAACGCACAATTTCAACAACAACAAAGAGCAGTAGCAAACTTGGGCAACACAGGTGGTTAAGCGATGAACGAGAAACTCAAAACTATCAGCCAAGCGCTAACAAAGATAGAAGAACTCGATGAGCAAATCCGTCAGCATCTTGAGAAACAAGACTACGGAGAAATCATCAAAATCATGCCGGTGCGCATGTCTATCATTTGCCAGATAAATAAACTCAAAGAAAAAAACGGCATCAGTATTGAAGACAAAAAACAACTTGATGAGCTTTTCAATGGTGCCAAAGACATCCAAAAAACTATTCTTAGCAAGAAAGACAAAATTGGTGAAAGGCTCAAGAAGCGCAAGACTGTTGTTAGCCAGAATAAAAAATTGCGTTATTAAGCTTGAATCCTCTCTATTTTCCTTGAATCTAAATACCATAACCAGAAAAGTTCTCGTCGTATTTACAAAGCTCCTCTCCGATTCGGCGCAGCTGCTGTGGCAATTTCATTGTGTTTTGCGTCGCAAAACGAATAGGCAACGCCAACCCGACATCGTCAAGGACTTTGCTAAATACTTCAAAAACTTTTCTTCCCTACAATACTAGTAAGATGCGTGCGAAGCATAATTGCTATAATACGAATGATGCAACTAATCGACACCCACGCACATATTTGTTTTGATGCCTATGATGAAGACAGAAGCGAGATGATGGCAAGAGCCTATGATTCAGGTGTCTACAAATTAGTGCATCCTTGCTGCCAGCTTAGTGAAATCCCAAGACTACTAGAACTAACTCAAGAATACAACGGTGATGGCAAAATTGATCTTTATACAGCAATGGGACTTCATCCCTGTTACATCGAACATTGGGACCAAGATTCAGCAGCCAAGATCTCAGATTATATAGACAAAGAACTCACTAAACCAAGTCACAAAGTCCGTGCCATTGGTGAAACTGGGCTTGATTATTTTCACTGCAAGGACGAAACATCGCAAGCAAGACAAAGAGATATTTTTAGAGAACAAATCGCCCTAGCCAAAAAATATCAATTACCTCTCATTATTCACACCCGTGACGCATGGCAAGATACTTTAGCGATACTCAAGGATGAATACCCAGAGGATAGAAACGCCAACAACGGTACTATCCACTGCTATACAGGCGATTATAGTTTTGCTTCGGAAGTCATCGAACATGGTTTTTATATCTCTTGGTCAGGGATTGTTACTTACAAGAAGAATGATGAGTTTAGAGAAACAGCGTCCAAGATCCCGCTTGATAGAGTCTTGGTAGAAACAGATTGTCCCTTCCTAGCACCGCAAGCTCAAAGAGGCAAACGTAATGAACCCAGTTTTGTAAATTACATAGCCCAGACCCTGGCTGAAGCCTACAATATTAGTAAAGAAGAACTAGCAGGAATTACTACAGAGAATGCAATTAGGTTATTTGGTATATGATCCGTCCTTGCACAGCAGAATCCGTCATCCTGAGCCCGCAGGGCGTGAGGATCTCTCTGCTAATGTTGATTCTGACTCTCTTCCTGTCCTCAGTCCAGGCTGAACCATCCAATGATGATTTACGTGACCTCATGCTTGCAGGTAATGTCGAAGCTGCAATACAACTAGTAGAATCTGATCGTGCTATCAACTGGGAGAAAAACAAACTCAAAATCAACCCTATAGCTTCTGAGTACTACGCTATTGCGCTCATTGTCTATGGTGACATCAATAAAGCCAATCTATTTCTAGAAACAGCCATTGCCAAACATCCCAAATCTCAAGAGCTCAAAGACTGCAGAAAACATCTTGACTTCTTTGCTAATCACTTCATCAACAAGGATCTTAATTACAGCAAAGAAGAAAAAAGCCATATCAAGCTCTATGACCTATTTCATCTCTACCTCAGTGAAACAGCAGCTTCCAAAGAAGCTCTCAATCTCAAGAAAAAAATCATCAAAGAAATCAACAAGCTCGGAAGCTCAATTCCATATTTTATGACGGCACTTGATTATCTGGCTGAATTACAAGACCCCAAACTCAATAATGAAATTGAAACTCGTGCTTTTGCAATCATTCAAAACAAACGCAAACTACTTTTCCCCAAGACTATAGATTTCTATGAACTTGCCTCTGCCTACAAAAACCTAGCTCGGCTCAGCGCCCAAACAGGCGAAGTAGCCAAAGCAACTCAATACATCAAACTAGCTCAGAGCAATATTGTCAAGATGAAAGCACTTTGGCTCAAAGAAGATGTCAGACACTATCGACAAATAATGAAAATGGAACAGCGTGTTACCAAGTTTGGTTATGTCTTGCCGCAGTGGTTGATTTTATTGAGAGCTGAGTATGAGGCTTATTTATCTCAGTAAATCAAGCCTAGGGGTTATTGATTATTGCTGCTAATAGCATAGTATCCGGCAGGATTCATATGCAATTTCTGCTCCTTGCAGCAAAGACTAGCTTAAAGCTACTCGTTAAAACCACCAATTAAAGTACCTTGTCAACAGAAGCATAGTCAAAACAATTTCTCAAAAAAGGTTTTGTAGCAAAGTGAGTAGATCTCAGCTTCGTAGAAGCTGCCGACTTTGCGAAGATTGCTTTTTTGAAAATTCGTTTTGAGCTATGCTGCGGATCTTTAATTATTCAGAGATTGAAATAACTCTCATCCTTGACAAATCGCCACAAAACAATCCTCAAGCCTCGCCTGACTAAACTTGAAGCCAGCATCCTCAAGTAGCTTAGGTTTAACTTTGGCACTTGCTAGTAAGAGTGCATCTGCCATCTCACCGAACACTATCTTCGCCAAGAAACTTGGCAAAGGTGCCAGTGCAGGACGGCCCAAGACTCGCGCCAATGTCCTAGTAAAAACTGTATTAGTCACAGGATTAGGGCTAGTGAAATTAACTGGACCACTAATGTCTGGGTTATTAATTAGAAAAAACAAAGCATAAATCACATCCTCTATACCAATCCAGCTCATAAACTGCTTGCCGTGACCAATAATACCGCCAAGTCCCAAACTAAAAGGCAAGAGTAATTTAGAAAGCGCACCAGATTCTTTACTGAGAATAATTCCAAAGCGCGGATGTACTACTCTGATACCCGCCTCGCGAGCCTGCCTGGCAGCGGCTTCCCACTTGCGGCAAGTATCAGAAATAAAAATCCCCTCAACCGGGTAGCTATGTTCATACAAAGTCTCAAAGGGACGATCAGCATAGTAACCAATTGCCGACGCTGAAATAAAAACTTGTGGTTTGTGTTTGAGGCTCGCTAACCGATCACTTAATAACTGAGTCGAGAGGATTCTACTTTGACTAATTTTGTTTTTTTGTTTCTCTGTCCATCTTTTATCAGCGATATTTTCACCTGCCAAGTGAATCACCGCATCAAAACCCTCAAGCTCATTAGCTTCCAAAACACCAGCCTGCGGGTCCCAATAAATACAACGCTCACCAACTTGTTTAATAGATCGAACTAATTTATAAACCTCATAACCCTGATATTCAAGGTAGCTGGCAAGATTACTGCCAACTAAACCGCTTGAACCTGAGAGAAGGGCTTTCATTGATTAGATTCTACTATATAATAGACTTGTTTTGAAAGTCAGAATTATCTCCAAAGGCAACACGCGCATTTCGCGCGGTTGCTACCTTTTTTTGAGCGACCTGTACATCGAAACTTTGTTTCGATGTACAGGTCTAATAGGTCTTATTCAGGAATAAACCATAGCTCTGTGAAGACATACAATGAATCGATATCAAAGATCTTTCGATTTCTATCAACGACACGTTACGACCATTGAGTGCGCCAGAACAACACTTTATAGTTGTTCTGGCTATTACTACTAGTAGCAAAGTAATCATTTATTATTAAAGTTGTGAGTTGATTGGTCAATCACACTTGTTGTTAGCTGTGGGCGCACTGACAACACTTCATTGTTGTCAGTGCTAACCCACGACCCGCAATCATAGATTGCTTGCTATAGTGCAAATCCATCATACCGACACAAAAAAAAATAGACACACATCTAAAGATGGTGTCTATTTTTATTAATAATGGTCGGGATGACAGGATTCGAACCTACGACCTCTTCGTCCCAAGCGAAGCGCTCTACCAAGCTGAGCCACATCCCGAATTAAAAAATCACTCTGGATACAACGAAAAGGCTAGTAAATTATACTAAATAGAATTGTTTATACTGTAATTTTTAGAATTTAATCATCTAGCATTAGGTATTACTAAATAAACCAGGCTTCAAAAGAAATCTCTACGCTAGATTCTGTAGTTGAATCACTGGTTCTACCTGAGTCGGAGCTGTCGACATTTGTGCATAAGCACCAGCATTTGCCCATGATTGTTGCGCTGCAAATAGCGTTTCTTGGGCTCTAAGCTGTCCCATCTGAAAAGATTGTTGAAGTAAGGCGTTTACGATTCGTGAAATTGGATCACCGCCGCCGCCGCCGCTACCAAAGCCACCGCCGCCAAAACCTCCGCCGACTCCTCCAAAGCCACCACCAAAACCACCACCAAAACCTGCAGTCTGACCAATACCTCCAGCACCAAAACCTGGTGCACCAAAACCTAAAGATGAGCCACCGGGATTTCCAAAACCACTATTAAAACCACCGCCTCCAAAACCGCTATTGAAACCAGTGCCTCCAAAACCGCTATTGAAACCAGTGCCTCCAAAACCGCTATTGAAACTAGTGCCACCAAAGCCGCTATTGAAACTTGAATTAAATGGAGAAAATGACATGATTAACTTATTGACCCCTCTCTCTCAGATTCTACAGCAGCGATTTCTGCTGCAGGCGTTTTACTCTTTTGACTTTCCTCTGAAGCTACCATAATAATTCTCCTTGTACTTAAACCCAATTCTCGGATTAAACCATTTATACAAAATCAAAGTTAAGCTTCGGTTATGAGAGTCTCAAAATATGGCTAGTGACTGAATCGACAAAAGCCACATTATCAAAGCTTTCCAAGTTATTTGGACCAATAATTTCTTCTAAAGAAATTGGCGGCGCCTTAGGGGTTTCGACTAGAATTTCTTGATTAAGCATCCTCAGATTGAGCCCTATTCCAATAATCGCGAATCCTTTATATAGTTCAACTAAGATCCCTGCGAGTTTGCAGCCATCATAATAAATATCATTGATTGGTTTGATATAGTAATCAGCTCGATGAAACTCGTTGAGAGACTGGATCATAGCTTCAGCAACGACCGTCGTCAAACTTGTTTCTATGGGGTCACGCATCAAAGAAGCAAAAGTCGATGAAGCCAAAACTATCGAAACATAAAGCCCTGCTTCCTTAGGCGAGACCCAAGATTTGCCGTATTGTCCTCTACCAGCACTTTGCTCTTCAGCAACAATGGCAACCACTTCATTAGACTTGTTTTGAAAGTCGGAATTATCTCCAAAGGCAACACGCGCATTCCGCGCGGTTGCTACCTTTTTTTGAGCGACCTGTACATCGAAACTTTGTTTCGAAACAGGTCTATTAATTTCCCTCAAGTCAATTAATTTCTTAGCTTGATTTTGAGTTGAATCAATTAATTGATAGTACAAACAACGCATTTGCTGATTTTAGCGCAAAAAAGCCTCAAGTCGACAACGCTAATGACCGATAGCTAGAGCTGAGCCTTAAAACTCACACACACAAGCAAAAAATCACAATGAAAAAAAGAATTATCATACTAGTAGCAATGCTAGCTCTGGGCCTGAGCTTTGCAAACCAAACCACAGCTGAGCCGCCAAAACAAAAAGGCAAAGCTGTCAAATCCTATATCTATTTGGGATCACAAGGAACCCAACTCTGTAAAAAGCTCAATGGCAAAACTAAAATTACAGTTTGTGTTGGTGGCGAAGATGATGGAACAGCTCTTCATTCAAAACATAAACTCACTGCTAGCGTCAGAGATCTAGCTCACAAATT
The DNA here is from genome assembly GCA_027618255.1 of Cyanobacteriota bacterium. Lineage (NCBI taxonomy): Bacteria > Bacillati > Cyanobacteriota > Cyanobacteriota bacterium. The sequence goes on along the minus strand of JAQCFG010000077.1, from coordinate 577 downwards.
TAGACTCAATTCAATGACTCTCAAAGACCAAGAAAAATTACTACTCAATAGTGATCCAGATTCAAACGCCGATTGCCCAGCTTCTTTAAATAGCTCAGATACAACAGATGCAAGTACCATTGCTACTGGGCTCAAGCTCTGCAGGGAAGTCGGTGACAGCACAACTGTCTGTGTTAGTGGCGCAGTCTCAGGGGCACTAATCTCAGACAAACAAAGTCACTGGGTAACAAACACCATTGCGAAACTACAACAAACTTATAGCAAGAAATTTGATACTCTAAGCTCAATAGCAAGTGATGATGAAGTTGAAGAAGAATCAATCTGTGAATATCAAGAAGGAATATTCGTAGCTAAAAATACCAGTTTTGAATCTAGCAAAAAATCAATTGCTAAAGCTCAGAAAGATTTGAAGGCAGTAATAACGAGCATGTGCACAAGTCCTACTGACTGGGATTCAACAACTTGCGGAGCAACTAGTTTCTGCGACATGTATCCAAGTGATCCTACTTATTGCATGACTACAACTAGCATGTGCACAAGTCCTACTGACTGGGATTCAACAACTTGCGGAGCAACT